>JAXGUU010000014.1:0-24935 GCA_040774145.1 Anaerolineae bacterium | reverse complement strand
CGGGCTGGAAGGGCACGAAGTCGAAGGCGCTCAGTCGCACGCCGATGCCGAGGCCCGGGACCTCCGTGCGGATGCCGTCGACGATCTCGCGCAGGAAGCGGGTGCGATTCTCGAAGCTGCCCCCGTAAGGGCCGGGGCGCGTGTGGGCGGTCAGGAACTCGTGACCCAGGTAGCCGTGACAGTGCTTGATGTCGACGAAGGCGAAGCCTGCCTGCTGGGCCAGTTCTGCCGCGACCACGAACCGGTCGATCAGGCGCCGGATGTAGTCATCGGTGATGGTGGGGTAGTCCGGATCCAGGCCGAACTTGGCGTCGAGCAGTGGGTGGTGGTAGAGGATCTGTGGCTCCATCTTCGTCTTCGAGGTGGGCTTGCAGAAGCGCCCCGAGTGTGTGAGCTGCAGCCCGATCAGCAGGTCGTCCGTGGTGCCGTAGCGCTCGCGGTGGGCATCGAGCAGCATCCGGCGCAGCCTCGCGAGGTCGCCCACGGTCTCGTCGTTGATCATCAACTGGTTGGGGTTGGCGCGCCCATCGGGCTGCACCGCCGTGGCCTCGCCGCCCCAGATCAGCTTGCTGCCGCTGAGGCCGAAGTTGTGCCAGCGGCGCACGGTGGGCTCGGTAGGGCGTCCGTCGGTGGTGCCGTCCCACCCCTCCATCGCCAGGACGGAGAAGCGGTTGCCGATGGTGAAGCCGTCCTGAAGGACGTAGGGCTGCGCCAGCGGTGCGTCAGGGCCGGACTGCATCTCGGGGTCAAAACCAAGGTCAAGCTCGAGCGCCCGCAGGCGCTCGGCGAACGCCTCGGGCGTCCGCAGGGTGGCGATACGTGGGTAATCAGGCATGTATGTGGGCTCCTTTTCTTTACAGCGCCTCCAACACGTCCCTGACCTTCGCGATCATCGCGTCCAGCTCCTTGGGATCGCGCGTGGGGTCGGTGTGGAGGTAGGCGGTGCGCGAGAGGACATCGAGTGTGCGCGGGCACATGTCCTTGGTGTAGGTGACGGGCTCCGGCGCAAGCTGGTAGGCATCGAAGGCCGGATTGTGCGCTCCGTGCTGGTTGAGGATGGGCTCCCAGTTAGTGTAAACGTGGCGTCCGCTATCGATGGGCGTATCGCCGGCCACGCCCGCCTCGTCAAGGCCCGCCAGGAAGCGGCGCGTCGTCGCCTCGCTGTCGAACATCAACGCTACGGTGGTCCCGCAATCGCCCTCGACGTCGTGGATCGGGTTGAAGCTGAAGGGCCCGGCGCCCTGGAGGGCGTCGATGATGATCCGCTTCTCGGTGAGCATCGCGTCGAGCATGCCGTCGAGGCGCGTCAGCTGCACCCGCAGGATCGCGCTCAGGATCTCGTTGATGCGGAAGTTCCACCCGGCGAAGAAGGGCGCCTGGAGGCTCGAGGCGTGATCGCGGAACGAGGCGCCGCCATCGTGGAAGATCAGCGCCCGCTCGTAGATCTCGCGGTCGTCGGTGACCAGGGCGCCCCCCTCGCCGCAGGTCATGATCTTGAAATGGTTGAAGGAGAAGGCGCCCGCGTCACCGATCGCGCCGAGGCGCTTGCCGCCGTAGGAACCGCCATCCGCCTGACACGCATCCTCCAGCACCTTCAGATCGTGGCCCTGGGCGATATCCATGATGGCATCCATATTGCTGGGCAGGCCCACCATATGGACCGGGATGATGGCCTTGGTCCGCGGCGTGATCTTGCGCTCGATGTCCTTCGGGTCGATGGTCAGCGAGGCATCGACCTCGGCGATGATCGGCACCGCCCCGACCGCCAGGGGCGCCAGGGGCGTGGCCATATAGGTGTAGGCGGGCACGATCACCTCATCGCCCGGCCCGATGCCCATACCGACCAAGCCACAGATCAGGGCCGCGGTGCCGCTGGTCAACGCGATGGCGTACTCGGCACCGATCTTCTCGCGCCATTCACGCTCGAAGCTGTCCGACTCGCCGCCCTCGCCGCCACGGTAGCGGAAGAGCTGTTTGGACTCGATGACGCGCTGGACCGCGTCGACCTCTTCTTTGCCGATGATGTACATTGGCGTTCTGCCTCCGTGTGTGTTAGGGAAGAACGTAACGACTAACGAGTGAGGGAGACCCGGGTCACGATGTCCGGTTCCCTATCGATCGCTTACGCACCAGCCATAGCGATGATTGTAATGCCGGTGGCGGGGGATGCAAGGTCGTGGCTTGTGAGGGCTTCACACGCCGGCTGAGGCGCTGTCAGCGCCAGCGCGGATGCGCCTCAGCTTGCGACGGCCTTGCCGAAGACGCGCGGCATCAGCGGGATCGCCAGCACGTTGAGCGCCGCGAGGACGAGGAAGGTCGCGCGGAAGCCGATGCCGTCCGCCAGCGCGCCGCTGACGCCCATCCCGACCCCCTGCGCCACGTTGGTCACCGCCATCAGGATGGAGAACATCGACGCGGCGATGCGCGGGTCGGTGTGCCCCATCGCCAGCGCGAAGTAGACTGTCTGGTAGGTGCCGTAGGCCAGGCCGAAGAGCGCCACCAGGGGCCACGCGAGCGCCGGGCTCACGATCAGGGCGAGCGCGAGCGTGCCGGCAAGCGCCATGCCCAGCGCGATCCAGGTCGCGTTGCGGTCGCCCACGCGGTCGACGAGCGACCCGCTGACGAAGCTGCCCGCGACCACGCCGATACCCCAGACGGTGGTGATGAAGCCCGCGGTCGAGAGGCCGATGGCGAACTCGGTCTCCAGGAAGGGGTTGACGAGCTGGTTGGCGCCGGCGATGATCAGGAAGAAGACGAAGCCCAACGCCGCGAGCGCGATTACCGGGCCGCGTTTGAAGGCGCTGAAGGCCTGCCAGTCGAAGGCCCGCTCGACGGGGCGCTCCGCCTCGCGGACCCGCAGCACCAGAGGTACCGGCAGCAGCGTCAGGCCCGCCAGTAGCCAGAAGACCGCCAGCCACGAGACGTTCTCGGCGATCAGGCCCACGGCTGAGGCGGTCACGACGACGCCCAACGCACGCCCGCCGACCATAAAGCCCTGGATGGTGCCCTTCTCGTCGGCGGGCGTTGTGTCGAGCGCCAGGCCATCGGTGCAGGTGTCGTAGAGCGCCATGCCCATCTGCAGGACGAAGGCCAGGGCGACGAAGCCCCAGTAGGCGGTGCCGGGGTCGATGAACGGGACGGCGATGAGACAGAGCGTCTGCACAGCGAGGCCCAGCAGGATGTAGGGCTTGCGATGGCCCATCCCCAGCAGGTTCACCCTGTCGCTGAGCATCCCGAGGAAGACCTTGATGACAAAGGGGATCAGGGCGATGGTCCCGAAGATCCCGACGTCGGTCATGGAGAGGCCGCGGGAGAGGAAGTAGAGCCCGTTGAGGGCGGTGAAGTAGCTCAAGATGGTGCCCTGGGTGAAGTAGAGCAGGCCGAACATCGTGTAGCGCAGCGCGCGTCCGGGCGCCTGAGTGGATGCGGTGGTACCGGGCATGAGACCTCCTCGACTGGTGACCGGGGATGAATGCCGACAGTGATGATACACTGGGGCGGTTGCTTGAGCAACCACGAACCTTGTCATAGGACATGATTTTGACTGGGAGGTCGTCCCGGCGCACCTCCAAGCGGCTCAGCATCCGTACCGTGCGCAGTCTTTGGTCTCACGGTGTTGGCCGACTTTGAACCAGAGGGCTCCTGCAATGCCGAGTAAGCATCACACTACTGTGGTAACTGCACCCCAGGGCCGAGGCCGATCGTCCGCCAGTTAGCTTTCCCTACCTTGGCTTAGGCGTTGTAGTCTGATCCGGATACAGGCAGCCGCCACACAGTGAGCTTCCGGCGTCGACCCGGTTCCTCTGCCCAACGCTCGAATCCGAGTCTGGCGTAGAAGGCGTTGGCGGGTAGCTCGCTTGGGCACTTTAGCACAATAAAGTGCTTGTCCAGAGATCGTGCTTCGGATATGAGCGCTTGGACCAGAGCCTTTGCGATGCCTGTACGTCGATATTCAGGTTTGACTGCGATGTCATACAATGTTGTCTGCGTATCCCGACGGTGTCGATAGTGAACGAAGCCGACTAGGTGGCTGCTGTCCCGCGCTATGGTGAGTTCACTGCGCCGGATAGCCTCTAACAAAGCTGGGCGTCGTACGAAGCCTAACTCGCGGCGATGGAGATCGGCCAGAGACTTGACTGCGTCGAGGTCATCTTCGGTTGCCTTGTGGATGGCGATTTCAGCGTGTCCAGAGGTCAAAGGTATCCTCTTCTTGTGTGGGTTGAGTGCTCCCGCCGTGTTGGCTACGTCGTGGACGAATGCGGAGCATATTGACGGTTTCGCGATCGTCGTCTACCAGGACTGCTTCACCCGTCCGGCTGAGTGCCTTGATGAAGGTACGTAGTTCGCTGCCCATATAGTCTTGGCTGAGGCTGTTCAGTGCAGACATATCTGCGCGTGTTGTGAGTTTGTGGCTAAGGATGACATCACACTGCGACAGGATATCTGGATCGATAGCTGACGGCTGCTGGCTGGCGACGGCTAATGATAGCCCGGGCTGGCGGCCCTCCTTGGCCCAACGGATCAATTGATCCTTGGACAGTGTCGTTCCGCCATTGGGTACGAACTGGTGAGCCTCATCCAGCAGCAACCAAACTCGCGGCAGAGGCGTAGCTAAGCCGAACTCCTCCCGGAGGCGGGCATCCAGTCGAGCCCGAAACAGGTTACGGGCAATAATGGAGATCACAAGGTTTCGCCGGCCGCGATTACCCGGTTCCAAGCGACTAAGGTCCAGCACATTCACTACTCCCGGGGTAAAGAGTTGCTGCAATGGTTGGTAACCACTCGTTGCGAACAGGTCCCAACTCTGCGCAGCCTCCAAACGGTTGAGCAGCGCCTCTTTGGTAGGATCAGACGCTTTGCCGTCGCGCTCAATCATTCTAGTGATGTCTGAGATGACGAAGGGTTCGTCTTTGCCCCCCAGTCGTTGTACCGCACGGAAGAGGGCTATACCTAATGGTCTGTTGATATCGGTCCCGAACAGGTCGCACCAGCCATCAGGTGATAGGTCGGAAGGATTGAGGCGCAATGGCACAACAGTGACGTTTCGCTGTTTGAGCATAGCTAGAACGTCGGCGTCGTAAAGCGCTGTTGGGTTGCCGGGGACCAGCAAACGTACATCGTAGCCTTTGGGCGATAGCCCCCAGTTAAAAAGGGTGTCCTGTTGTGGCACGTTAGCCTGCGTCATCGTGTGATAGACACCCATCGGGTCAACGATGATGGGTATGACCCTGTCGCTGCCCACGGAGAGCAGTTCCTCAACCAGTACGCCGAGAGTGTAGGACTTACCGCTGCCGCGTTTGCCACAGATGAGGACAGCGCGCGAGCCTTCTGCATTGAGGTACACAGCATCATCGGACTGTGTGTCTTTTCCGAGAAGCATCTTCACAGGTTAACCTCCACGCGCACGAAAGGGACGAAGCTCTCCCAATATGAGAGGCCGCCGTGAACGCCACTGTCGTTGGCGCGAATGGCAGCACCGAGATAGGGATACCGATATAGTGAGTATGTCTGTCCCGAGAGGCAAAACGCTACACTAAGATCCGGCGGTGGATTTCCGTCGCGTTGATAGCGTGGATGACTAGATCGAAGGCCTTCGCCTAGACCTAGATCAGGGTGCAGTGCCTTCCACAGGATACCATGGTCGGCGGTGAGGTAGATCGCGCTTGGCAGTCCCGTCGCAGCCAAGATCCCGACGAGTCGGCGAAGGTCCTCGTGAATGGCGTCAACCGTAGCCCCAATCTCTCTCTCCGTGACCTCTCGCCGGCTGTGAGCCAGGCCGTCCAATCCCTCGCGCAATAACTGGACATATGTTCCTTCGAGCGGCAGCTGTGATATGGTGTCCAGCGCCTCGTTGATCGAGGTGACACGACGTAAAGGCATGCCCTCGAATAGATGCGCGGAAACCTCGTTGCGTTCTCGGCTCCAATACGAGAATCCGAAGGAGCGGCGGATCCCGACGTCAAGCAGTCTCCGAGCCAGCGGAGGGATGCCAACAATGCCGGGAAAGCCGACTGTGGGTACCACGGTGCCGTCTTCGGCAGCGCTGTAGGTCACTGATGGCCCGTCAATCAGACAAGGTTCTGGAGCCTCAGGCCAGAGTCTGGCATCGTCGTAGCCGAGCCCGTCTACTAGAAGAAGCGCTATGGCACGATATCCGCGGTGAATCGTATCGCTGGCGATCCGGTCGGCTACAGATCGGTGGGTGAGAAGCCACCGTCTCGCATCCGCCAGCCGATCCGCGAGCATCTGGTTCACAGAGATCGGTTGAAAAGGTATTGACTCGCGAAACACTTGGAACCGGTGCTCATATCGTGAATCCACGCGAGGGATCAGTGTCGGCTTTTCTGAGTGGGGCGTGGCGCCATCCAGGTGCTCTACCAGTTCCTCTGCATCAGGCAGAATCTCAACGTCTGGCGGCAGACAGAGCATCATCAGCTGGGTTATCTCGACCATCACAGGGCCGCGATCCAGAGCTCCAAGCAGTCGGGTGAATGCGCTGTCAGTCATAACGGATTGGCTCGATGGTGATTCGTACACGGCGCTTGGCATGCAGGCCACGGAGAGCCATCCATAGCTCATCATCAGCCAGGCGGTGTTGCTGCCGCAGCGCACTGACCTCAAGGGCGCCGCCATCTTCACCGAAGGTGCGCAGGACGCTGACTTCTGGGCCTGTCAGCTGGAGTTCGCGCAGAGTGCGACTCAACGTGTCGACGCTGCGGCGCGCATCAGAGAAACGGTCGCTGATGTGCCCAAGAGCCATCAATAGGTTTCGGAATCCACCTTCACCTTCAGGTGGGAAATCGACCAGTTTGCCACGATCGCTGAGTTGTGCGCGGACAGCGTTCAACTTTTCGGTTAGGCTGCTAAGCTCCGTGTGGAGTTTGTCTCCCTCCTGCGCGACCTCCTCACGTTCCTCGGGTGGCATGGCCTGGATATAGGGTGACGCCAGTATGGTCTGCACTGCTTCCATATCCTGAGCAACGGCCGCTGCCAAACGATCGTGCATCTCCATCACTGCGGATCTCACGGCGTCGCAGAGCCTCTCGTAGCTATCCTCCGGGGCTAGAGGGTTGTATTGCAGCGGTCGCCACAATCTCTCAGCAGGGAACTTCAACTCATGGATGAGCGCCTGCCGGTACCGCTCCTGGAGCTCAGTGAACCGTTGAAGAGCGGCTTCGCGCACTTCTCGCACAGCGGAGGCGATCTCGCTCAAGCGAGACTTATATGTGGGCGCATGCGGCAAAGCACCTTCTTTTTCGGCGCTGATATGTCCATTGATCTCCTGTGAAAGACTCTGAAGGTTGTCGCGGTGCCCCAGCACCAACTCGCCCAGTTCGTGAATGTCTTTGAGCAACTCAGAGCCTCGATCGACCACTTCAATCCAGGCCGCGAACTCGTTGAAGCGCTCGCTGAAAGTGTCGCGGCGATCCTGCAGATCGCTCAGCTGACGATCTCGCGCCTTCAGCTCCTGGGCCAGGCGCGCTAGAGTCGACATATCCGGATCCGGATTCCTCAACTCGGTTTGCTGGGCTTGTATCTCGTGACCCACACGCTGGGTCTCGTTTTCCAGCGCTGTATATTGCCGCAGGACACGTGTACGTAGATCGTTGATCTGAAATACAAAGTCCACCGTGCCCTGCACCGGTCTGCTCAGGCGTTCTCCCTGGCGACGTTCAGGCGTTGGGATGCGATTAGCTAATCGAATGGCCTGCTGTTGTAAGGCAGCCTGCTGCTCCTTAGCGAATGTCTGGAGCTGTCGACGATAGGCCTGCACCGAACGCCGCATGCGGATGAGCTTTTCATCGTCGGGTCGGCTCCTGAGCTGCTTTTCGACGATCTGAATCGCCTTCTCTGCTTCGTCGCCCCAGTGCCTCAACTGTGCCGACTCCGGGAAGCCCTTCAAGAGAGTGCTGATGTCCTTCTGCCAGGCCTCTACTTCCGCTGCAAGCTCGTCACTCGAAGGTGCTTGTGAGATGGTCTCGCGCCAGACGCCGCGTCGTGCATCGTTCTCCAACAGCCCTCGCTCACTCATCAGATCGAGCACGGCATCTATCTCCCTTTCGAGATAGCCCAGTTGGGTGGCGCGATGATATATCTCGCTGGATGCTAACAGGTGAACCTCGTAGCTGCGACCTGCCGCCTCGGCAGACTCAGTGTCCGGTGCCGATTGTAGCCAGCCGCGGACTCTCTGTTCTAGCGGATGCAGCCTGAAGCGTACTGCACCCACAGCGCCCTGTTCTGCCTCCCGTCGCGAAGGAAAGTCCTGGGCGACCTCAATCAGAGCTGGGAAATTGCTGATGAACGAGTCCAGACCGGTATTCGAGAGCGTGAACAAGGTCGCGACATCCTCCTTAAGGCCTTCATACACGATTTGCCCCTGTCGCTCATGAGTAGTCTCCAGCTGCTTGATGGCATTGGTGTATTTGCCTAGTGAACTCTCCCACGTACCGACTCGCATCAGCGTGTCGTAGTCCGGATAGAGCGCATCCAGAAGCCTCAACAGGGCTACCTCCAGAATGCGCTCTTGGGCAGCATCTACCGGAGCGCCGACTTCAGCGCTGAACAGGCTTCGGAAGGCGTTGTCCAGCAAATCGGTCTGGAAATACCGAACTTGCGGGTCGTCCGCCTTCGGTACCAAGTTGGCGACGCGCTTGGCCTCCATTGTCTCGTGCATCGTCAGTAGCAGCAGCGGCGTCAACTTGTAGGGAGAGACGATTGGAGCCACAAGCCGCTCCAGAGTCGGCGAAATAGCCCCCTCTTCTCGCGCCATCAGGTTCAGCGTCAAGTTGACCTGTCGGGCGTCGTAGTCGATCTGGAGGGGCACGGCGTGGCGTCGTCGCTCCTCCTCAGGGAGATCCAGGTGGCGTCGCAAGCGAATCTGCACTACGATTTCTCCCAAGGGGTTAGCATCGCGTACGGCGTCATCTTCCCAAAGTATTCGCACATGGATACGGCGCTTTGGGAACTTCCGAGCAAAGCTGCTATACTGTCCCTCCATAACCATTCCCAGATTGCGTGTCAATCCATCAGCAACGGTCTCCGACACCACCCACTGATTGTCGGGGAAGAGCCGCTGGGTAAGGAGCTGCTGGAAAGCTTTGAGTGCGCGTTGCCTGGTTGGATCAGAGGTCTCGTAGTACGATCGCCAGAATTCCCGGATGGCCATAGGTAGCCATTCGACATTGACCTGGACCTGATCCAGTCCCCGCAGGGTGAAGCCAGGGTCACGGACATCGCCGACCGAGATGATCAGGTCACCCTGTGCGCTCTGCGAGAGATCGTCGAACGCCCGATGGAGATCCAGCCTCTCTTGAACAGTGCGTCTGAGGCCCTCGTTGGGAAACGCTGCCGCCCACTTAATGGCTCTCTCACGCTCGGGATGTCCGCGCACGAGACTATGCGCTAGAGCTTGTGAGACAATCCGGGGGATCTTCTTGGGGCTGTCGTACTGAATTTGTCCACTCACGAAGTCGTCAACCAGATGCCCGGGGGTATAGGAGGCGTCGACCGGATAACCCATCTCGATATAGCGGCGGGTTGCGCGCCGGAAGACGTTCACGACAGTTCTGGGGCCGTCGGCCAGATCCT
Source organism: Anaerolineae bacterium (assembly GCA_040774145.1). Taxonomy (GTDB): domain Bacteria; phylum Chloroflexota; class Anaerolineae; order B4-G1; family SLSP01; genus PWVB01. The sequence continues at coordinate 15,347 of JAXGUU010000014.1, read as the reverse complement.
GTCGAGACGAGATCTGACCAAGTGCCTCCAAGCACTCTGCGCTGAGGATTCGCTCCTGATGGTCTTCAAAGTCGAAGGACCTCGCCAAGCGGGCCCATAAGCGAGCCGGAAACCGGCTGTCATAGACCGTGCTTAGATCTAAGCTGGCCTGCAAGACACGATGGATCAGGTCCCCCCGGATATCACGCATCAAACTGATCTCTTTCGGGGGTATAACCATGATCAGTCCGAAGTTCAAGTGATTGCGGCGAGTCAGGATAGCGCTGATCACGTCGAACAATGGGCTAATAGGATCTTTGACACCGGACTTGATCTCCGGCTCAATGTACTGCTGCACCTCGTCAGCCAAGATGAGTAGGCCCTCGAAACCAGCTCGCTGGGCAAGATGCGTCATACTCTCAAAGTAGTGGATATAGTCGGCGGGTCCGAGGTCAAGGATCTCCGGTTTGTCTTGTGCCATCCTGCGAGCGGCAGCTGTGTCGATGCCGTATTGACGTGCCAGAGACGCAGCATTGCGCTCCATCGCTGACTCGTAGATAGCTTGAGCCTCATCAACCATATTGGGCCGTGTGCGGCCGATCTCGTACCGTACCCAGCCGAAACACCCTACGAGCAGATCCGTCAGCCGGCTGAGCTGGAAAGGTGGCGTAGCGAGGATGTTAGCCGCTCGTGCGCGATCCCATAGGTACAGCGCGGTGCTGGTCTTGCCATAGCCGTACTCGGCAGTCAGATACCCGCGGACAGCACCTCCCTGGCGGACGTCTCGGATGATCTGACGCTCAAAGCCCGCCACGCTCTGTCCGCTTTGGCCATTCTCGGCCTCACGACCGAGAGGTACATAGCTGCGTACGTGACGTTTGTAGGCTTCATCGACAGCTTCGGGACGCTCCAGCAGATCTGTCGCTCGTTGTGTGGCGACAATCTCTTCTTTGTCCAGAATAGCTTGTAGACCCTCGAGGCTCATCGTGCGCTCCTTACAGTACCTGTGAGATGATCGACCACAGGTTATCATCGTAGTGTGGAGAAAGGTTATAGTAGTCCAGTAGACTCAAATTGCGATGGACGATGTCAACATCCTGGGGCGTTGGTTGCGGCAGGGCAACGGTCACCAATCCCAGCCGATTGGGCAGTGTTGTGATGATCAACGCTCTCTGACTACCATTGAGCTGGAGTTCGGCAAGCAATCGGCGTAGCGCCATGCCGTCATCTGGCGCGTTGTCGATCACCACGCGGGCTGTGCCCGGAGTCGCTGATGCGTGGTATATGCGCGGAGACGGATACAGGAACGCATCAGAAGCGCGTGCTGCGCTCCAGGCTAGGAAGGTCTTTCCTGACCCGCGCGGACCATAGAGGTTGACGCGCTCCGGAAAGCGCCAAAGCCTCTGAATTTCGTCCACAGCGGTGCGCTGGCTGTCAGTTAGCCAGTCAGGCCTTGCCTCAGCCTTGAGGCGGTTCAGCAGCACAAGCAAACGGCTCATCGTCCCTCATCGAAGTAAGTCGCTCAACTCAGGCCACTTTAGGAACCGGAGGAAGCGCCCGTAGACACCGGCGCCGGTGCCCGGTCGGATGACGTCAGGGAAGAGCGGAAGGGTCCAGTCGAGCACACGATCGAGTGCGGTAGGCTCTAGTAGGCAGACTTTGCACACTGCTTCGCGCCTTTCGGGTGTGAGCAACCAATCGATGCCGACCTCGCCCCCTTGCGTACGTCCAACCCAGCCCAACGCCAGCAATGCCAACTCCGGAGGGCAGAAGGCCCTCCGGGTAAACACTTCTCTTTCGATGACAGGAGGTGTGAGAGCTCGAAACCAGTGTGTCGCGCCTATCAAACTGTATTTGCTGAGTGATACCGTTCCTTCTCGCGTAGTGTTGGCTATACTGCGCGAGAAGCATGGAATGGATTCGATCTTCCCGATCAGGAGCCCTACAACGGGTTCCCAAAGATCAGCATCCAGGCAAGTGATCCCTGCCCGCCACAGATAGTCAGAGAAGCTCCGGTATGTCCAGGAGAAGCCGTACTCAAGAGGCTCATCTGCCTTCCATAGGCTGTAATGCAGATAGTGTAGCAGGTCACCCCAAAGAGCTGGTGTTCTCTCACATAGATGGTCGACAGTCCGACCGTCTGTAGTGAGGTCGTTGTCATCAAGGAGACCTATCTGCCGCAATCGTGTCTGTTGTCGATCGGCCTGGGTGATGTGGTCGAGGGGTGCATTGAGTCGTATCGCACTGAAGACCTCTCTTGAGCGCTCTGAGGTCACTTCGTGCCGGATATGGAAGCTGAGAGTCACTACTTCAGTCCCTCCAGAAGATTCCCATAAAATGGTGAATACTGCTTCAGTAACCGGGATACTAGGCTTGGGTTGCGTCTCGCAGTTTCAACTGTGTCAAGAACAACTGCTAGGTTATGCATGATGCGCGCAAAGCGATCTCGCTGCAAAGACTCAAAGGATTGGCAGTAGTAGCAACTGTGTCCCGTCAGTGCTTTGAGATCCAAGAACTCCTCGTGCCTCAACCCTCGGGCGGTCAAGTCCCTGTATGTTATGTTGTACGCCCGAACGAAAGGCATGAAGATTTTCCCATACCCAGCGGTCTTCATCCATCCCACGGAGTCAAAACTGCTGATGCCTAGTTTGCTCAGAATGTAAATAACGGGCGGAGTGCCCACGCCGAAGGCGTGCAGATGGACGCCTGAGTCCTTAACGATGTTGTTGAGGTGTACCAGCAAATCGAGCGCCGCAGGGGTTACTGAGTTAACGCTACTCGCTTTCCCACCGGTGCCAAACGAGCCAAAGCCCAGCCGCCGGGCTCCTAGCCTCATGTACCTGCTTAGACAGTACTCTATCTGGTCAACACTGTGACCTTGAACTACCAGCAGCGCCTTAGGCTTGAGGTCATCAGGCAGTTCGTTCCAAAACAGCTCGCCCCCGTCGGCGGTACGGCGCACCTTGTGCCACACATCGCTGGGCGCGTCCGCAGAGGTCGGGACGAAGTCAGGCAGTACGTACCAGTCAGCCCACCTATTGGCTTGGTAGAAGCTGAGGAGCCGAATGTACATATCATCGTACGTGATCCGTCCCATCTGGACGAAGTACCCGCCGCTATCGAAGTACACTTCCTTGATAGCACCGCTCTTTCGCATCTCGTGGATCAGGCGCAATGTTGACGGTGGAGTGAATAGAGGCGTAACTAGCACCCGCATGAAGGGGTTGCGCGTGTCTCCACCTTGGCTCCACAGTGCGCGCATCTTGCGTATCTCTGAGGCGTCTCTTGAGATCGATGCGATGAATTCCAGCTGTTTCACTGTCGCCTGATCAGTCAAACGAGAAGTCGGCAAAACTCCACTCCAGTTCCGTAGAGGGCTCATCCCCCGCGATGTCGTCACACCAAGGTGGCTTTGCCCAGTGTGCCGCTAGACTTTCACCTAACGGCGTCAGCCGATAGCGACCACCTGTAGACACTCTCTGCACTGCACCGATGCTGGTCAGCAGGGTCAGCCGATTTGACACATCGTCAAGCCCCAGTGGATGCACGCTCACGAATAGCTGCGCCAGTTCGGTGACTCTAATGGGCTGATGGCGGCGCAGTAGCCACCAGAACTCGGGCATCGCTACAAGACGGCGGGAGAGCGAACTCAGACACAACTCGCGCAGCGTCGCCAGGTCAGTGTTCGGCAGGGTCAACGAGAACGTCTGGCTGCTCTCTGCTGTGTAGAACGTGTAGGGAATAGCCCCTACCAGATAATATGCTGAAAGGGCGCCGTGACAAGTCCAACGTGGCTGTGGCCAGGGCAGTCCAGCCCACTTAGATAGTGCTTCCAGAAAGCTGTCAGCAGTCTGCGGTGCCTGGAGAAGGTCTTGCGCGATCACCACGGACTCAAAAAAGGCGTCAGGTTGATCGGGAGGATCGGGTAGCGGTGAGGTGCAGTATGGTAATACCGGTTCGATCTCCACCGCGCGCTGTCGTTCCCAATCTGCCAGACCGAAGTAGCCTTCACCCAAGCGCGCGAATGTCTCTTCGTACCTCATCAGTAGTCCATAGACATAACTCTCGTCCAGCTGTGTGTCGTCTATGATCTCGTTAACCTGTTCAGCTATGGTCGTATAGTGAGCAGGTGTCTTCAATAGCCGCATAGCTGTGATGATCTGATCTTGACGTGTACCGCTCCCGGATGCACGGTGGCCATGCCAGTCCCCGCCGGGCAATCGCTGCAACCAGCGGTCGACGAGATCACGCTCGGCGGCGACGCTGTCGGTACGGTCGATGCTGAGAGGGCCGCATTGTGCATCCAGATGCTTCTGTATAGCTCCAGGCAGCTGCGGGTAATGCGTGTCTTCTGTCAGGGGCATATGCCTCCTGTGAGCCGGATGTGCGAGTTTCGTGAGGGCACGCCTCTCTATCTGGCGTATTCGTTCACGCGTGACGCCGAAACGCTGCCCTACCTCCTCCAACGTACGCTCATATCCATCAGAAAGTCCGTAACGCATGCGCACGATTTCGCGATCGCGCTCTGATAGCCCGTCTGCATCGTCAAACACGGCCTGGGCAAGCTGTTCCCAGTCCGATTGTACGGTGCCAGTCGTCTCAATGCTCTGATCAGCAACAAGATCCTCCAGCGTCACGTCCTCCGCCTCGGTGATCCCGATTCTACCAACGAGGGTGGCTGGCAGTTCGTAATCCAAGGGAATGGGTGGTTGACAGTACTGGAGCAGTCGATGTGCCCTAAGTCGCGTCCTCGCACTAGCATCCCTCTCTCTCTTGCGGTCAGATTTGGTCGATGGATCATCCCCGTAGACACCCAACCAGCTCAGTGTGAAGGAGACGAAGTCCTCAACGATACCCTCTTCCTCGAGTCTCGTCTGTAGAGAACAGACCCTTTCGTGCATGTGCACCGGTAACCGGATCGTGCGTCCCAGGTCGGCAATCGCGCGACCGATGCTCTGCCAGATCCAAGTGGATGCATAGGTCGCGAAGCGCGCTCCCTCGCGGTAGTCAAAACGTTCAGCGGCCCGCATCAGCCCAAGGACGCCTTCCTGGACCAAGTCAAGGTAGTCTACGCCTTGGCCCATGTTGTTGCGTGCTATCCGCAATACATACCGTAGGTAGCCTGTTACCAGTATCGTGCGCGCTTGCTGAGCGCGCTCTTCTGCAGACAACCACGCGTCCTGACAGTGGTGCTCCAGCATCCAGCGTGAGAGCCCTTCAGATGTGGGTAGTTGATCGCTCTGTCGACTCACCTCGGCAAAAAAGGTAAGGACCACTGTGGGTAATAGGCAGAGCAGTTCGGCTACGTCATATGCCGTGTCTGCGATTGCTTGGTCGCCGCGTTCTGCGTCTGCGATCACAGATCCGAGGTAGCCGCGCAGCTCAGATCGCCGTAGTCCGTGGATGTTATCCCGGGAGCTTAGGGTCTCCGAGATCAGGGCTCTAGGGCTGGGTGACGCCACAGCACAGCGGGAAGCCATTGCTCGGAGTTCTGCGAGCTTCGCTTGTAGAACTGTGTGGATCGCTAGCAGTGACGTAGCGTCATCGTCCGATGCACATTCTTGCCAGTTCTGAGGTGCTTTGATCTGGATGCCGAGCCAGAGCTCCTGAGATCGTTTGGTAATGATAGGCGCCTGCTCGATGTCCGCGAATAGCAGAGCGATAGTGTTCACGGTTCCTTATGCTCAAACCTGCGTCTACAGAAAAGCGGTCTGATTCTAATCCCTGGATAATTCTTGCATAGAGAAGTATAGAGTGGTATCCGGGGGACGCAAGAGGGATGCTGGATGGGTTCTGTGTTACCTGCCAAGAGGCACGGTTCGCCGAGCTCATCGGGGCGGCATTGTTAGGACTGCGACACTACTTTCGTCTGGTGAAGTCGCGGGCCAGCGCACCCTGGTGACGACTAGAGTTGACCGGTCCGAGAAGATCCGGCGCAGCAAGGGGCTCTTCGACGACGGCGAATTCGAGCGGTGTTACTACTGGAGCTTCCTCCTTGGCGAGTATACACAGCCCGGTCTGGAGGTGAAGATGCATCGGATCCTGATGGGTCCCGGCTGAGGAGCTGTCCCGGCATGCGTTTGCTTGGGGCGCACAAGACAGTGCCGGTCAGAATCTAACGACCTGCGACCAGGGAGTCCACGGTGCGACGGGGCATCGGCGATCAACGCGTCAAGCGCTCCCCGCGCGGGATGAATCGGCAAGTCGGCGCTCGGTGGGGGCGGGTGTATACTTTGAGTGGTAGCGGTTTGTGTAGGCGGTTTTCGGTGAGGAGGACAGCGATGACTACAACCCATGTACGCGAACACAGCGGCGTGCCCGCGCTTTTCCTGGATGACCAACCCATCTCCCCGATCGTGGCCTACGTCGGACCGCGGTATGTCGACACCTTCAGGCAGGCCGATGTGCAGCTCTTCACCTTCACGGTGCCGGGCATCTGGTGGATCGGGGCGGGGCAGTACGACTTTAGCGGCATCGACGCCTATCTCGCCGACTATGCCGCCCGCATCCCGGGTGCTTACTTTATGCCCAGGATCTATCTGGGCGGGCAGGGCTTCCCCTGGTGGGGTGCTGCGCACCCGGACGAGATGAACGTGCTGCGTGACATCGTAACCGGAGAGGTGCTTGATCAGACGTTGCCGAACCCGGAGGCGGTGCACTACCTGGGCCACGAGGTCCGGCTCGAGAAGCTCAACCTTCACTCGTTTCACTCGCGCGTCTGGCGGGAGGAAGCGGGTGCCGCGGTCGCGGCGCTGGTGGCGCACTGCGAGGCCCAGCCCTATGCCGACGCCGTCTGGGCGTGGCACTTCGCCGACGGGCTCTTCCAGGAGTGGTTCCACTGGAGCGAGTACGCCTTCGGCGCGCTGGCAGATTACTCTCCCGCTGCCGAGGCCGACTTCCGCGCCTGGCTGCGCTGCACCTATGGGGACGATCCGGCGCGGCTCTCGGCGGCGTGGGGACGATCGGCGACCTTCGAGCAGGCCACGATCCCCAAGCCGCGGGAGCGCGACCGCCCCGCGCACGGGGAGTTCTACGACCCCGTCATCGACCGGCCTACCGCGGACTATACGCAGTGCATGAGCGATGCGATCGTCGACAGCATCGTCGCGGTGTGCAGCGCCGCGAAAGCAGCCCTTCCCCAGCCGAAGGCGGTCGGTGTCTTCTACGGCTACCAGTTCAGCGATATGCCGCGCCCGCAGCTCAACGGGCACTATGCCCTGGCGCGGCTGCTGGGCTCGCCCTCGGTGGACTTCCTCGCCAGCCCGCACGCCTACAGCAACCGCGGGGAGGGCGGCTACCACGCGCCGCAGGCGGTCGCGGACAGCATCCGGCGCGCGGGGAAGCTGCACTTCGATGAGATCGACTGCAAGACGGTCTGGACGCCGGATTCGGTGACCTGGAAGCGGCACATCAGCCGGCCGACCACGGTCGCCGGGACGGTCGAGATGATGAAGAAAGATGCCGCCTACCAGCTTGCGTCGGGGACCGCGCAGTGGTGGATGGACCTGACGGACCAGGCATGGTTCGATGCGCCGGAGGCCGTCGCGCCGATTCGCAAGCTGCGCGCGATCGAGGCGCGGCTGCAGGAGAGGGGGCGTCACGCGTTCGGCGAGGTGGCGCTGGTGGTGAGTCAGCGGGCGATGATGTTCCAGGCGCCCAGGGAGGGCTTGCACAATGCGACGCAGCTGATCTTCCGCAACTGGCACCTCGCGCGGATGGGGACGCCCTTCGAGCAGTTGTTGCTGGAGGATCTCGCGCGACCTGACCTGGCCGCGTACAAGCTCTACATCATGGCGAACGCCTTCTATCTCTCGGCGGCGGAGCGTGAGCTCGTCGATCGCGTGGTCAAGCGGGACGGCGCGACGGTGCTCTGGCTCTACGCGCCGGGCTATCTGGACGACGCCGGTGTGGGGGTGGCGAAGATGACGGCACTGACCGGGATTCGCTTCGGCATGCGCGACGAGCGCTCCGAGCTTGACGTGCAGATCACGGACGTCGAGCATCCGATCACGCAGGGGCTGGCTTTGGGGTACGCCTACGGCACCAGCACCGACCTCGACCAGTATCTACAACCCCCGCGGATCGAGTACCTGCCGGAGATGGCGGTGCGTCCCGTCTTCTACGCCGACGATCCCGATGCCCGGGTACTGGGCACCCTGGCGGGGACGTCCGATGCGGGGCTCGTCGTGAAGGAGCTCGAGGGGTGCCGCTCGGTGTACAGCGCCGCGCCGCTGTTGCCGTGGGGTCTGATGCGCAATCTGGCGCACTATGCCGGCGTGCACATCTATGACGAGGTGGGCGACATGGTATGGGGGAACGATGCCTTCCTGGCGATCTACGCGCAGCACGACGGCGCGCGTACAATCCGCTTCCCGAGCCCCGTGACGGTGAGCGATGCCTACGAGGAGCGCGAACTCGCCGACGGCGTGACGGAGCTGGTGCTGGAGATGCAGCGCTGGGAGACGAAGCTGCTGATGCTGGGATAGTTCGCGAGCGCGGCAACCTGAGAACGGGGCTCTCGCAGGGCCGAACGAAGGCTGCGAGTTGATGGGTGGGCGGCTCAGCTAGCCGCCCTACATAACGTCCGCGGTTGCAGGTGCACTCGCTAGCGCCGGGGCTTGGTCCCCGCCGTATGTGGGTCGGGTAGCTGACCCGACCGAGCCCCGCCGTTGGCGAGCCAGGGGCGGCTCAGCTAGCCGCCCTACATGTCCTGCGTTGAGCGCTGGGCCGGACGTCCACGGTTGGTCAGCGGTGAGTTCTACGGCAGGGCGGCTAGAGCGTCGTTGTGGGCGAATCCCCGCCTAGGAGCCAAGCTCGGCTCCGACTGCCTCTGCCGACCGTGCGGGAACGACGAACCGCGCCCAGAAGACGAGCATCCCCGCCAGCGAGGTGATCGCGCCGATCATGAAAAGGCCCCGATAGCCGATGAGGGGAATGAGGTTGCCGCCGACGAAGGCGGCGATGAAGAAGCCCATCGCGGTCGCCATCGTGATGGCCCCGGAGACCGCCGCGCGCCAGTGCGGCGCCACGCTCTCCTGATGGTAGATGGTAAAGGCGGGACGCAGGATGCCGGCAAACGCCATCAGGCCCATCAGCCCCAAACCCGCCGGGATCCAGTGATCGATCAGGGCTAGCGGCAGTATGCAGAGCGTCTTGATCAGCCCCCCCACCAGGGTCGCCTTGGCCGTTCCGATGCGCTGAATGAGCGTGGGCGTTGCTATTGAGGTCACGGCTGCCAGCAGCTGCGCCAGGGCCGCCACGGCCCCAATGCGAGCCGTGGGCACGGCGAGGCGGGTATCGAAGTAGACGTTGAAGAAGGTGCGCGCGGTCCCCTCGCCGACAATTGTGAGCAGACTGACCAGCGCCAGTGTGATGATGATGCCTAAGGGCGCGCTGCCTGTTGCCTGCGGGGCTCGCGATGTGGTGCTGATCTCAGCGTGGTCGGTCGCCACGAGAGGGACGATGGCTGCGGAGAGCAGGCCCCCGGCCAAGAGCAGCGTGACGTGATAGGGGGCCGGGTCAGCGAGTGAGCCTCCCTGAAGCGCAGCAAAGACTCCCGGCAAGAAACCGGCGATGAGGCTTCCGGCGAAAGCGGCCAAGGCCGTCAGACCCGTCTGCCATGCGAAGGCGAGGGCGCGCGTCTCCCCTTGGGTCAGTGCGGTAAGGAAGGGGCTCGCATTGACGATGTAGAAGCTCATCCCGATGTGCCCGACAAAGTAGGTGACCAGAAAGAGGGCACTGCGTGTGCCGGCCGAAGCATATCCCGCCAGGGGGAATCCAAAGTACCCCACGACCATACAGATCACGCCGATGATCAAGAGGCGCCGGGTGCCCATCCTCTCGCCGGCTATGCCGGCAAGCAGTGCAAAGATGGCTACCGTGAAGGCGCCCAGACCGTTGATGAGCCCGATGTAGCCGAAGTCATAGCCCAAGCGCAGCAGGTAGAGGTTCAGGATGACCGTGTACATGCCACCCCAGACCGTGAACCCGACGAGCGCCGAGGTCGCCAGCAGCAGCCATACGTCACGTGGCATCTGACGCAGCCGCGGGCCTTGGAGTCTGACCGTCATCGGCTTAGCTCCATCCCATCCTGGGCCCCAGGGACCGAAGAAGAGGGCCCTTACGACGGGTGCGCAGCACGCACATGGTGCGTAGGGCCGCCCTCAGCGCAGGTAGTCCATCGCGCGATGTCAGTAAGCTGGTACAGCGGCGGTCTGGGTCACGTTGCCGCTGCGGTAGACGATGTACCAGGTGGGCACCCAGGCCAGCGCGAAGAGGCTCACCTGGACGTCGGTACGCCGCGGCGTAATGGGCATCTCCTCAAAGGTGTCGATGGTGCTCTCCCATCGCTCAACGATGGCCTCCGTCTCGCGCTTCAATTGGGTCCGCATTGCCTCGAGATCGGACTCGACATCGGATACCTTCTCCTCGGCCGCGTTGATGTCCGACTTTGTGGTGGTGGCTTGCGTGACTTTGCGCGCGGCACTGGAGATCGAGCGCCGGCGACCGGAGAAGAGGCTGAAGACGGTCTCGCCGGCGGTGATCAGGGCGTCCTGCTTGCGCTGTCGCGCGGTGTTCTCACTTCGCTCCAGGGCGACCCGCGCGTTTCGCAGGCGGTCCTCCAGCGTCCTGATCCGACTTCGGTAGCGTCCCTCCAGGGTATCAACCTCGGCGTCACGCAGCTCGCGAGCGACCTGACTCACACGCGCACGGAACTCCCGCTCGCTCTCATCGGGCCTCGAGTAGAGCTTCGTGGCGGGGTTGTACAACAGCCGCAGGCTGCGCGCGCGGTAGAGGTAATCCGACAGCGCATTGCGGAGCGTGGTCAGTTTCTTGGACTCGTTAATGGTGTCCGGCAACTCGTCGAAGAAGGCATCCGGCTCCGCGCGATCCAGCAGCTCTCGGATCCTGATGTCCAGTGCCTCGGCATCGTCCCAGTGCACCGTGCCCAAGCCCTGTGGGGGCTGAGCCAACAGCGTCATGTCCTCATACTCGTCGACCTGAATGGCCTGGGTGTTCTTGACGAAGTGCACCCTGCCCATACCCAGCACGGCAGGGCGGTAGAGGATGTGGCGTCCCGTGACCTCGATGCGCGTGCCGGCGCGCTCCTCAACCGTGCGCTCGGCGCCTGCCGCTCCCTGGCGGAGCGGGAGGAAGACTGCTGGACACCCGACGGCAGGACCGGTGGGTTGGCGGCATAGGGGATGGCGGGTGCTTCAGACTCCGCCGGCGCGGCGGAGGTCGGTGCGGCGGGCGCCGGCGCACTGGCAGCATAGGCATGGGTCGCAGACTCCGCAGCCGGCTGCTCAAATGAGGCCGCAGGCGGGCCCTGCTGGGCCACCAGATCGCGCACCTGCATCCTGGTCAGCGGGCCACGCAAGTAGCTCATCGCCCAGCGGGTTTGGAAGGTCACGGGGCCCTCGTCGTGCACGTTGTGCAGCAGGAAGACGCGCTTGCCGAGCCCGCTGATGATGCGGTCGATTTGGGCGCGGTTAAGGGCGCTGCCCGCCTCTGCCGTCGCGCTCTCCAGCCCCTCGAGCAACCGCGCCTTGTCGCGCTCGGCTTGGAGCCGCCCGATGAACCAGGTGCCGGCGTTGGTCAGCCCCTTGTAGTCGAGGTCCGCCGGGTTCTGCGTGGTCAGCACGACGCCGACGCCGAAAGCGCGCGCCTGCTTCATCAGCGTCATCATCGGCATTTTGCTCGGCGGATTGGCGACGGGCGGGAAAAAGCCGAAGACCTCGTCCATGTAAAGGAGGGCGCGTAAGCTGGTGGTACCCGGTTGCGTGCGCATCCAGGTGACGAGCTGGTTGAGCAGCATCGTGACGAAGAACATGCGCTCGGGCTCGCTGAGGTGCGCGATGTAGAAGATCGAATGGCGCGGCTTGCCCTTGGGTGACCAGAGGAAGCTCGCGATGTCCAAGGGTTGTCCGCTAAGCCAGCTCTGGAAGGCCGGCGCCGCGATGATGTTGTTGAGCAGCATCGCCAGGCCGAAGCGGTCTTTCTCCGGGAAGAACGTATCGACGTCGAAGACGCCCAGGGTGCGGATCGGCGGGTTCTGGATCGACATAATCAGCTTGGGCAGATCGAGACCCTCGCCCTTGCGCCAGAAGTGCTCGAAGAGATTCGCGAGCAGGATATGCTCGCGCGAGCGCACCGGGTCGGCGTTCACGCCGATCAGACCCAACAGGGCGCTGACCGTGCCCTGGACGCGTTCCCTGAGCAGTTCCGCCTCGCTGTCCCAGCTCAAGGCGGGGGCCGCGAAGGACTGCAGGATGGAGACGGGCACACCGGCGTCGCTGCCGGGGGTGTAAATGGCAAACTCGGCAGTGTCGCGCAGCATACGAATGCGCTCGCCGTCCTGGCCCCATTCGGCAAGACCATTGCGCCACAGGTCGGCCTGCTGTGCGGCATAGGCTTCCTCCGTCAACCCTTTGCGGCGGGCGTCATCGGCATTGATCCAGGGGCGGAAGTCGGAGGGGAGTAAGTCCGGGAAGGTGAGTAGCAGGTTGGTGATATCACCCTTGGGATCGATGATCAACGCAGGCACGTGGTCGATGGCAGCTTCCTCGAGCAGGTCGATGCACAGGCCCGTCTTGCCGCTGCCGGTCATCCCGACACAGACGGCATGGGTCGTCAGATCTCGAGCGTCGTACATCGTCAGCTGCTCGAGACGCTGTTGGTTTTCCAGATCGTAGGCTTTGCCGAGGTAGAAGGCTCCGAGCTTCTCAAAGTCCATGTGCTTTGCTCCCTCCCTTGGGCATTCGATTGCCACCAGTATAATACGGGATAGCGACGAGGGAAATCCGGAGGATGGCACGTTCGACACACGGAGGTGATATGGAGAGGACCACGATCACGCTGCATAGTCAGTATCGGGTAGGTGAGGTCGACCCGCGTATCTTCGGTGGCTTCCTGGAGCACATGGGACGCGCGGTCTATGAGGGGGTCTATGACCCGGAGAGCGCACACGCCGATGCGGCGGGCTTTCGCAGGGACGTGATGGCGGCGCTGCGCCGCCTGAAGATGACGGCGATGCGCTATCCCGGCGGCAATTTCGCCTCGGGTTATCACTGGATGGACGGCGTCGGCCCACGAGATCAACGCCCAACGATGCGTGAGCTGGCGTGGCAGAGCCTCGAGTCGAATCAATTCGGCACTGACGAGTACATTGAGCTCTGTCGCAGGATGGATTGGACGCCGATGATCACGGTCAACCTGGGCACCGGGACGCCGGAGGAGGCGCGCAATTGGGTGGAGTATTGCAACGCACCTGCCGGCAGCAAGTATGCTGATCTGCGTGCAGCGAACGGCCATCCCGATCCCTTCGGCGTGAGCCTGTGGTGCCTGGGCAACGAGATGGACGGCCCGTGGCAGCTGGGCCACGTTCCGGCGGACCAGTACGCCATCCGCGCGCAGCAGGCGGCGAAGATGATGAAGGACCTCGACCGCACGGTGGAGCTGGTGGCGTGTGGGTCGTGTACGACGGGTCTGCCCACCTACATGGCGTGGGACCAGGCGGTGCTGGATCATATCGGTGATCTGGCGGACTACATCAGCCTGCACCGCTATGTGGGCAACCGTGACGACGACACGGCGGACTATCTCGCCGTCACGGCTTCCATCGACCGGCAGATCGAGGAGATGGATGCCGTGTGCCGCTTCGTCCAGGCCAAGCGGCGCAGCAAGAAACGCGCTTACCTCTGCTTTGACGAGTGGAACGTCTGGTACAAGAATCACGAGGCGGACGGCGAGGGCAAGCACGCGCCGCACCTCATCGAGGAGATCTACAACCTGGAGGACGCGCTGGTCGTTGCGGGGTTCCTCAACAGCTTCATCCGGCACGCGGATGTGGTGAAGATCGCCAATATCGCGCAGATCGTCAATGTCATCGCGCCCCTGCAGACGCGCGGCGATGAGCTGCTGGTGCAGTCGATCTTCTACCCCTTCGAGATGTTCGCGCAGCGCGGCAACGGCGTGGCGTTGCAGACGATCGTCGATGGCCCGCGCTATGAGGGCACGACCAACGGCGAGGTCCCGCTCATCGACACCAGCGCCATCCTCGATGGGGAGAGGCTCCATGTCTTCATGACCAACCGCAGTCTGTCGGAGGAGGCCGAGGTGGTGTTGGCGCCGGCGGATCTGGTGCTGACAGGCGTCGACGCAGCGGAGATCCTGACGGGTCCCGGGCCCAAGGCGGCGAACTCCTACGAGCAGCCGGAGCTGGTGACGTCGCGGTCGTTCGGTGACGTGAACCTCATCACGGAGGGAGCGCGGCTGATGCTGCCGCCGTTGTCGGTGGTGGCGGTGTCGCTGAAGGTGCGGCAGTCACTGTAGTCCGCTCAATCCGGTAAAGGTCACCCGATGCCAACAGGTACAGGGCTATCGCATTTCCGTCGGTGGCTCCGCCGTCGCCGCTGCGATCCGTTGGGCTCGCTGCTGGACCCTCCCACACTGAGGGCGGCGCCCTCGCAGTCGAGGGGGCGGGGCCCGCTGCCACCCGCGATGACCGCGAGCAGGCGGCGGCGCCCTCGCAGTCGAGGGGGCGGGAGGCCTTCATCAGCAAGCTTGCAGCCCCGTCTCGGGGCGTCGGACGCAGCAGCGCCTTTGCTGTAGCCCACTGCGACCTGTAGCAGGCTACTCGCGATAGCTCTGCCCATAGGTGCCGGTGCCCTCGCTATCGACCGATCCCTGTGCGCGGGTGCAGCGAGACCTTCGCAAGGGGCTCGTTCGTGGCGTTTTGCATTTGTCATCGCGTGTGGTAGGATGCACCCATCTTGCACTTTACGATCTGAACCATCGCAACTGATCTCCGAGCTTCACGACCTAAGGGCCCGCAGGGCCTATGGCGGGAAGCCATCGGGTATGGTGGGAAACGGCCATGCCTCCCGTGCTTGGAAAGGAGATGCCCCAGCTTGGATCGCGTCTTGCATCTGACGGTTCAACCGCGGCATGCCTTTTTCAGGCATGCCGCTTTTTTGTGTTCTAGGAGTTATCTATGCGCAAAGCGTCGTACTTTTTCTCTACCCGCGACTGGCTGATGATGGCGGCGCTTGCCGCGTTAGGCGGCGTCGCCGGAACCTATATCAATGCCATCGGCGATGTGATGCAGTCGATCCTGGGCGTCGCCGGGACGACGCAGTGGGCTGCCGGACTGCACGTGGTGTGGCAGACGCTCGCCGTGGGCCTGACCGGGCGTGTGGGGGCCGGGACGTTGACGGGCATCCTCAAGGGTGTGGTGGAGGTGTTGACCGGCAACACCCACGGCGTGATCGTGCTGCTGGTCAACGTGGTGGCGGGCCTGCTGGTCGACGCGGTGTTTCTGCTCTTTCGGAGGAAGGACCGGCTGTTGGCCTTCCTGTTGGCGGGCG
>JAXGUU010000013.1:0-26307 GCA_040774145.1 Anaerolineae bacterium | reverse complement strand
GTGGCCGCTCTTACGCCGCGCGCCGAGATCGAGGGCGAGATGGGCGATTCTCTGCCCGGCCTGCAGGCCCGCCTGATGAGTCAGGCGCTGCGGAAGCTGACGGCTTCCATCTCGCGCTCCAACTGCATGGTCATCTTCATCAACCAAATCCGCATGAAGATCGGCGTGATGTTCGGCTCGCCGGAGACGACCACCGGCGGCAACGCGCTGAAGTTCTACGCGTCGGTGCGCCTCGATGTGCGTCGGATCAAGTCGATCAAGTATCAGGGTGAGGTCGTGGGACATACGACACGCGTGCGGGTGACCAAGAACAAGGTCGCCCCGCCGTTCCGTGTGGCGGAGTTCGACATCATGTTCGGCAAGGGGATCAGTCGCGAAGGCGATCTGCTGGATGTGGGGCTGGATCTGGGGGTCTTGGACAAGCGAGGCTCCTATTACTATTTCGAGGAGGAGAACTTCGCCCAGGGCCGCGAGAATGCCAAGACCTATTTGGAGGAGCACGGCGACTTTGCCGACAAGATCGAGACGATCATCCGTGAGAAACTGGTCACCCTGGAAGGTCTGCCGTTGGAGATCAGCACCTCTGACGATGAGGATGAGGATTACGTCGACGACGAGGCCTAAGGTGTCCGGAGGGTCGTGAATCAGGACGCTGGGGCGGTCAACGCCCCAGCGTTTTTCTTGTCTACATCACGACGACGTCGACACCGAAATGGTCGAGAATGCGCCGGATCGGCGTGAAGATGGTGATGGACTCAGAACCGGCGAAGAGCAGGCCTACGGCGCGGCGTTCAGTGTCGACGATCGCCGACCCTGAGTCGCCGGGACTGCTGATGGGCCCGGTGAACACCTGATCGGTGAAGCGCGCTTTTCTGCCGGCGTAGTCGACATCGACCGTCACGTCGATCTGGGTGACGACACCCTTGGTCAGTCCGGTCGTCCGCCCCATCTTCTGTACGATCTGTCCGAGGAAAGGCTCGGACGTTCCCGTCGGCACACCGATCCCCAAGATGTCGGGGAGCACCCACTCCGGCTGGTCGGGCAGTGCCAGGGCTGCGTCCATCAGGTTGAGGCCACTGGTCATCTTCACGGGCTCGAGGCGATGGCTGGAGCCCGTCATCCGTGCTACGAAGTTGAGCAGGTCAGCCAGGGCTCGGGCCGTGGAGCATTCAGCTTGAGCTTCGCCGAAATCGAGGGGTACGAAATCGATCAGCGCCGCGAGCTTATCATTGGGGGTCCCGCCATCGGAGGCGCCGGGCTGATAGATGGGATCACCCAGATAGGCGGCATTGCTGTTGGCCAGCACATGATTGTTGCTGAGGATATAGAGCGTCCCGTCGCGCTGCACGAGGATTCCGAAGGTCCCTGCCGTGATATCGCGGTGTCCGATCGAGCAGCCTGGTTGGGCCGGTCGGCGACGCGCCCGTGGGTCCTCAACGGCCATCGCTCTGATGCGTCCGGTCTCCACAACATCGGTGACCAATCCGCCGTACGCGCGTGGGATAAGGTCCTCCGGGTCGAGTTCGGTTGCCGGTACCTTATGCGTCACGGAGACGACCAGGCTGAGTTCATCGGTCCGTCGTCCCTGTGAGACCTTGAAGCCCAGTCCGCACGCGACCACGTTCTTGAGGCCAAAAAGCCGGCCCACGGCTTGGCGAACGACCTCGCGTGCGTTCTGCAGGATGCTGTACTCCACGTCGGCAGGATGATCTCCCCTCTCAACCATACGACCTCCCTTCACTGCGATGATGGCAGAGCACGGGGGTGCCCGATCTCCTCAACCCACACGGTAACGCCGTCCAAACTCTGGGGTATCAGGTCCTCCGGCGATAGCTCGCCGGCGCGGACCTTGTGGGTGACGCTGACGATGATGCCCGGACCACCGCGCGGTGCCCCCGCGCGCATAGGAATGCCGATGCCCACGGCAACCACGTTGGCCTTAGCGAGCAGCTCGGCTTCATAGCGTGCCTTGACCTCGCGCAAGATGTCCGGACTGACTCCTTTCTCGTTCATCTCGCCTCCCGAAGTGCCTCCCACATTGACCCTGCTCCGATGCCCAGCAGGCCTGCCGTACAGAGCCAGAACCCCCATCCCGGTGTGACCGTTGCCGCGTGCAATCGGCTGAGCGCAGGCAGCAGGCGCACCAGGGTGGCGACCGCCGGCAGCAGCGCCAGTTCGGCGCCTGCCAGCAACCACCACGCTCGTTGACCTTCGAGGCGGGGACTATACCCCGCTACGATCAGGCAGCAGAGGATGGTGCCGATACCCCACCAGAAGGGGACGCGCCAGCCCGGGGTGCGCCAGGCGTCGAGGATCTGGGGGTAGGGGGGCAGCGTCATCGCGGCTAGGAGGCAACCCAGCAGGGCCGCGCCGTAACGCTCCCAGGCCGACCGGCGCGCTGTCAGGAGCGGCAGCATCCATGCGAGCCCGAGTAGCGGCAATTGGAGCGTCTGCAGGTTTACCGTGAGCGTGCCGCTCTCTATCTCAGGCAATAGTCGCACGATGGCGTAGAGGTCGTAGGCGTTCCAGGCCAGCGCTGCGCTCGTCGGTGGACGCATAATCCATGGCGCGAAGTAGCCGACTGAGGCAGCCCCCCAGAGGAGCAGGAGGCCCAGCGTGTGCCGGCTCTCGGTTTCCGGTCTGATCGCCGGCTGGGACTTGTGTCGTTGGCTCATGGTGCGGTGAGGACGAAGTTGTCGAAAGCGACGACGGCGATCTCGCCGCGCGGGACAGCATCGGCGAAGAGCCCTACCCCCTCGCCTTCCAGCGGCGTGGAATCGCGATACGTGATCAGCCGCTCATCGTTCACCCAGAGGGTCAACGTCGGCCCATCGCAGCGGGCTCTGAGGCGGTTCTCGGCCCTTCCCAGACGGATGTGTTCGCTGTACTCCGGACCAGCGAGCGCACGGGTCTCGCCATCCGTCGCACGCAGCACGAGGTAGTAGCCGTCGGCGCTGATGGCCAGCAGGTAATAGGTTTCCTCATCGGTCAGGCGGCAGAGGACGCCCATCCAGTTGTCGGCGGTCCCCTGGACGTGCCGAATGTCGACATCGATGACGACGTCGGCGTAATCATAGCCGATGAGCGGTGTATAGACCGCCGTGCCTTTGCCGCGATCCTCCAGGAAGAGCTCGCCGGCAAGCGCATAGACGGCGGCGGTCTCCGTCTCATAGCGAGCCCAACCGGGGTTGGGATGGGTGAAGTCGTCGGCGACGAGGTAGGTTTCAGGCAGCTCCATCGGCGGGCTCGCGGGGGCGGTCGGTGCGCAACCGGCGCAGACCGCGAGCAACCCGAGCAGGTAGACCAGTCTCCGGGTCAGCGCCTTGCCCATCATCACGCTGCGGCTCCGATCGGAGGTCGCGCCGTACGCTGCGGCCTGACCGGGAGCTTGATCGAAATGCTGGTGCCGTGTCCCTCGCCCCGGCTCTCCGCCCAGACCTCTCCGTGGTGGGCCTGCACCACCTCCTTCACCACGGAGAGGCCAATACCCATCCCGCCGTAGCGCCGGGTGGACTCGCCGTGGATCTGATAGAAGCGGTCGAAGATGCGGTCGAGTTCGCCGGGGGCGATGCCGATGCCCTGGTCCTCGATGCGAAACCAGACGGCACCGTCGCTGACGAAGCTCTCGAAGCGGATCTCACTGCCCTCGGGGCTGAACTTGACGGCGTTGTCGAGCACGTGGTTCAGTGCTCTCAAGAGGCACTGTGCGTCGAGCTCGATCTCCGGGAGCGTCTCCGAGATCTCGACCCTGAGGGTGATGTCGCGCCGGAGCGCCTGTTGCCATATCGCGCGGACGGCTGCCTCACAGATCGGCCGCACGGGCTGAGATGCGAGGTGTAGCTTGCCGATCTCCATATCGCCGAGTGTGGTGATCGACTCGACCAGCCGCACGAGGTTGTCCGTGTGTGTGTGGATGGCCTCGATGGCTTGATTCAGCAGCGGATCGTGTTGCTCGCCCAGGTTGCCGGATGCAATGAGGTCAACATAGCCCTTGACAATCGCCAGAGGTGTGCGCAGTTCGTGGGAAACGTTCTGGATGAACTGCCGCTTGAGTTCATCGAAGCGCTGCAGTTGCGCGACGGCTTCCTCGGCCTGGCGCAGGCGCAGACGTAGTTGCTGGGTGAGGATGGCCTTATCCATCGCGATGGTCGCCTGGCTTGCGAGCATTGCGGCGATGTGGATCTCTTCCTCCTGCCAGTTGCGGGTCTGCGTGTCGAACAGGCCCAGCAAGCCGACGAGTCTCCCCTGGAGCCACAGGGGAATCACGAGCACCGCCTTGATCTGCTCACGTTGCATCCAGGCTTGGAAATGGCTGGACGTGTCGGCGACATCGCTGATGGCGAGATGCCAGTTGGGGCCCTTTCGCTCGTACCAGCGGCTGTCACGTGTCCAGTTCGTGCGGATGAGCTCCGTGATCTGTTCGCGGTGCTCGATGCCATGGGTGTGGATCAGTTCGGGTCGCTGGGTATAGGGGGCAAGGACGCTGATCCCGCTAGGCAGCTGCAGCAGGCGGAGCGCATGCCCCAGGGCGGTCTTGAACACGACGTGAGGCGAATCCGACATCGCCAGGATCTGCTGATCGATGCTCGCGAGCGCCTTCAGTTGATCGCGCTCGTGGGTGAGCGTGGTGAGGCTGCGGTCGAGCGCCTCGAGCGGGTCGGGCCCCTGTGCTGCTGCCGGCTGTACCAGGCCGCGGAGGAGGGCAGGGAAAGAGCGAAGCTCAGTCGCCTCAGGCGTTAAGCATACGACATCATAGCTCCGAGTCAGCGCGGCTAGATCGTCGGGCCCATTCGCTTGCAGCAGGAGTACGGTTGGGCCTGACCACCCTGAGGAGGCGAGTTCGGCGACCCAGTGCGCGGCGTTAGGATGGTGGGGCATCATCACAGCGTCCGGCGTCTCCTGCTGTGCGGCCTTGCACGCCGCCCGAGCACCCGAGGCCGTGGCGATCGACAGCTCGGGATGACGATGCAGCGCGGCAAGGACAGAGGCCGACGCTTCATCCGGTGGGCTGACATAGAGTAGCTTCATAGTCTCGTTGGCGGTGCTCGATATGAACTTATCGGCTATTCTAGCATGGAATCCTGGGGGAACGAAAGGCAGGCGCAGACCGGATGAAGAACGACCTCATCCGGCACGGCTACCCCCCTGCTAACCCTTGTCAAAAACCGGGTTTGTGGTAAGATTCGGCGTGTGAGCGGTGGCTTGGCACGCTGGCCCGCTAGCTCAATTGGCAGAGCAGGGGTCTCTTAAACCCTTGGTTGCAGGTTCGAGTCCTGCGCGGGTCATCAGCGAACACGACAAAAGGGCGCCAAATTCTTGGCGCCCTTTGTCGTAAACCGAAAGTAGGTCTCCTCGTCAGCTCGATGCGCGATTCGGCGTCCACTTGTCCCCTTTGCGGATCCGCATACAATGGCGTGGTCGCATGGCTATGTCCCAAGGGTTAATGGAGGTCCTATGCCTAGTTCTGCACCGCGTGAGGAATCCCATAGCACGAGAGAGGTAGGATCAACGCCCACCGTCTTCGTCTCCGGCTGCTTCGACCTGCTCCATAGCGGCCATATCGCTTTCCTTGAGCAGGCTGCTGCCTACGGCGACGTCCTGGTGGCTCTCGGTTCGGACGCGACGTGTTACGCGCTGAAGGGACACCCACCCGTCATCCCTGAGGAGGAGCGCCTCTACATGCTGAGGGCTATCTCCTACGTGGGCGACGTCTTCATCTCCGAAGGTACCGGCATCCTCGACTTTGAGCGTGAGTTGCGCGAGCGTCGGCCCGATCGCTTCGTGGTCACCGAAGACGCCAATCTCCCGGCGAAGCGCCACCTCTGCGAGGAGCTCGGTATCGAGTACATCGTGATCAAGCGCGAGCCGCATGCCGGATTGGCCAGCCGTAGTTCGACGGCGATGCGAGCTGTCGATCAGATGCCCTATCGCATCGACCTCTGCGGTGGCTGGATCGATCAGCCCTATGTCTCCAAACACCATCCCGGCGCGGTCATCACACTCTCGATCGAGCCTACGGTGGCGTTCAACGAACGCAGCGGCATGGCGACCAGCACACGCAACCGGGCCCTGGATCTCTGGGGATGCCGCTTGCCGCAGGGTGACCCTGAGAAGCTGGCCCAGATCCTCTTTAGCTACGATAATCCCCCCGGCACGCAGATGGTGTCCGGATCTCAGGATGCCATCGGCATTGTGATGCCGGCGCTGAACTATGCCTACTACGAGGGGGAATACTGGCCGACGCGCATCGAGTCGTGCCATGACGATCGCGCGCTGCAGTTCGTGGAGGGAGCTCTCACCTTGATCCCGTTGGGACCTCGCGGCCCTGAGTACGATGTGCTTGCCGACACGCGCATCGACCGTGATGGTGCGAAGGCCCTGGCGGATGCTGCTGACGACTGTTGGCAGGCGCTCTTGGATCTCGATCTGCCCGCCTTCGGGGCTGCCGTACGCGCCGGCTTCGAGGCGCAGATCGCTATGTTTCCCCATATGATGAACGATGCCCTCGCGGCGCTCATCGAGTCCCACCGTGACCGCGCTCTCGGCTGGAAAGTCTCGGGCGCCGGCGGCGGAGGATATCTGATCCTCGTCGCCGATGGTCCGATTGACGGTGGTTTCCAGATTGTCGCCCGACGGGCGATGGCGCCCTGACCGATACGCCCTGAAAAGGAGTTCTCATCGATGACCGTTTCTTACCTGCGCTATGATCTTGATCGTGGTTACGTCCATAACTGGCTCGTGGCCGGCCCGCAGCGAATCGCGTTGGATAGCCGCGATGGCGATGCCGGCAAGGGCGATGCCGCGACATCCGACGTGACCGCTACGGGTTTGACCGAGGCACCGGTAGAGTGGCCTCGGTTTGCCCGCCGTCGGGTGACGATCGGCAACTATGAGGGGACTTGGGTCTACCTGCGCACTCAGGAGGACCACTTCGTGGATCTGAGCGAGGTCGCGACAGCGCCTCAGCTGCTGCGGGCCTGGGCCTACACCGAGGTGGAGGTGTCGACGGCGCAGGAGGTGATGCTATCCCTCTCGACCTACGGCGCTGCCGATGTTTGGATTAACGATGAGCATGTCGGCAGCTATGAGTCCGCTCATGCCCGTGCGGAGACGACGTCCTTCAGTGCATTGTTCGTCGCGGGTCGAAATGCTGTTCTGATCCGCTTTGAGCGGGAAGCCTTAGGCCCCTGTTCCTTCGCCGTTGCGTTGCGCGTGGCGTCAACTGATGCCCGAGCGGGCGGTGCGCCGCCTCGCGGCGCAGTTGTCGTGATCCCGACGGCGATCACGCCCCTGAGGCGGCGGAGGGAGTTGGAGCGAACCCTCGATGCAGCTCACATGCGTCAGATGGTCTACGAGCGGCTTGATCCGATCCTCCTCGATTTCGACCCGGTGATGGGACGTTGGGCCAGGGGATTTGCAGTCGAGTTGCAGGCCCCCGATGGACAGGTCTGGGCCGAAGCCGAGGTGGGAGATCGACCGACCGAGGAGAGTCCGGCGACGCTGGGAGCGGCCTATCAGTATCCGGATCGGCCCTACCGTGCGATCCTGGGTCCTACCAAGGAAGAGTACGTCACAGAGCAGATGTGGGCGACGCGTGAACTTCCCTTCTGGGCGCTCGACAACAACCGATTCTCGGACGCGCTGTATGGTGAGCTGGTAGAGCGGCGATCCGAGGCCCTCAAGCAGGCTGCCCGCTATCCGGACGACGTCTTTGCCGAGATGGCGAAGATGGCGCTCAGTTGGTGGACCGTCGTGGAGCGCCCCGTCATCGTCAGAGCCGTGGAGCGCGTGAAAGCGGCTGAAAAGGGGAGCGCGAGAACGCTCCTGGGACTGATCGGTATTCTGGTACGCTATGCCTCCTTGCCGGAGTTTCCGGCTGACCTGGTCGCCCCGCTTGAGGAGGCCATTCTTGGTTATCCCTACGCGGGGTTGGTCTCCGAGAGCCCTGTGGATCCGAGTGCCGAGGACGAGGCCGAAAGCCTGCTCCAGTCTACGTGTGCCATCCTAGCGGGTCAGCGCTTTGCTGATCGTGATTTCTCGGGATCCGGTCAGCCGGGTCAGCCGGGGACGTGGCATCGCGAGCAGGGCGAGCGGCTGGCGATGGCCTGGTTACGTCAACACGCGGCGGCGGGCTTTGCGGCCTGGGACTCCGGCCGTATATATGCTTCGGTGCTTGCAGCGCTGATTCATCTGGTGGAGCTAGCGGAGAGCCAGGAGCTCTTCGAGATGGCGACCGCACTGTTGGACAAGATGCTTTACAGTATCGCGATCAACTCCTTCAGGGGGGGCTTCGGCTCGACGCGCGGCGTCGCCGAGGTGCCGGACCTTATTCATGGTATGCTGGAGCCCACGTCGGGCATCAGTCGATTGATGTGGGGGATGGGCACCTTCAACAGCCACACGACGGGCTATGTTAGCCTCGCTTGCGCCGAGACCTATGGATTCCCGGTGCTCATTCAGGATATCGCAGGTGACCTTCCTGACGAGGTGTGGAGCCGCGAGCGACATGCTCCGTGGTTGGCGACGGGTCCGGCTCGGGCACAGGCTGATGCCGCCAATAAGGTGATGTATCGCACGCCCGACTATATGTTGAGCTCGGTGCAGGACTATCAACCGGGTCAGCCCGGGGCGCACGAGCACATCTGGCAGGCAACGCTGGGGCCCGCCGCCATTGTCTTCGCCAATCATCCGGCCTGTTCATCATTCGAGGAGGCCCGGGTGCCGAACTACTGGCGCGGCGACGGGGTGCTGCCGCGGGTCGCGCAATGGCAGGACGTCTTGGTCGCCGTCTACGCGCTGCCCGAGGACGACTGGATGGGGTTCACCCACGCCTATTTCCCCACGTACGCTTTCGACGCTTATACACTCCGCGACGGCTGGGCCTTTGCGCAGAAGGGCGAGGGGTATCTTGCCCTGACCGCGGCCCAGGGGATCGAGCTTTTGGAGACGGGGATGCATGCGCGGCGCGAGGTGCGTTCCGAGGGTCATCATAACGTCTGGCTCTGCCATATGGGCCGTGCAGTTCTGGACGGCACGTTCGCGGAGTTCCAGGAGGCGATCCTGAGTCGAGCGCCGCGCTTTGGAGATCTGTCCGTGAGCATCACCACCTTGCGCGGAGATGAGCTGACCTTCGGCTGGGAGGGAGACTTGGTGCGGAACGGGGAGGCAGTGTCGATCAGCGGCTTCAACCACTACGACAGCCCCTATGGTTTTGCTGAGATGCCTGCCGAGGAGATGTTCATCAAGATGGGCGAACGGGCCCTTCGTCTCCGCCTGGGCTGAGCGAGCTTGCCTTAAATGTGTGATTGGTGTATCATTGCGTCCGTCTTTGGGGTTGTCTTTGCTCCGGGTTAGGTGATTATGTTGTTCAGAGAAGTTGACATAGTGAAGTGACCTGTGCTATACTTGAGTTCGGTCGACCCAGAGACAGCCAAGGACCCTTGAGCCTGTTCGCATCGGCTCTCCCATCAATGAAAACCGTGGATCCATGATGCCATCCAATGACAACGTGCGCAGAGCGCTATCCGTGGTGTTGGTCTATGTGCTCTGGCTTGCCTCTGCTGCGCTATCGCTCTGGCTGATCCTGCAGATGCGGCTGTTGTTCCTAGTTGAGCTACCGCTGCGTTCGTCGCGTATCAACCCCTGGGTGTTCAGCGCCATCGACAAGTTCGGTTTCCTCTTTCTTGGGGCCATCTGGTTGGTTTTCCTGATCGTCTCTGAGGAATACTTCCGGAGGTTAGCCGGCCGGAAGATACCCTACAGCGCCATCCTGCGAGTTTTTGCCGTCGAGGGCTTGCTCCTGGGCATCGTCTACCTGTGGCGCTTCCTGTTGTAGGCTCGGACACTCGCCCGAGTGGTGTTGGGTGGGACTGCCGACTTCTTCTGCGGCAGAGTATGGTAACGATGTCATTGCGAGGAGGTGGAGGATAGACAAGATGCGGAGGCGTGAGGGCACGCAATTGTCCATAGGTCCAGGCAACACTATGAGTAGGTACTCTCGGGGAGGAGACGAAGCATGACCGAGCGACGCAAAATCACACGACGTGAGTTTCTGTATGTATCGGCACTGGCCACCGCGGGTGCGGTTGCGACAGCCTGTGGTGCCCCCACGGCTGCGCCGGTGGTTGAGGTCGAGGAGCCGGAGGTAGCAGCCCCAGAGCCCACCACGGCACCGGCAACCACGGATTCGAAGTACAAGGAGGCGCCGGAGTTGGCTGCGCTGGTGGCGGCGGGACAGCTACCGCCGGTGGACGAGCGGCTGCCGCTGGAGCCCTTCGTGGTCGGCCCGGGAAGCCGGATCGTCGAGGAGGATCTCGACTGGGAGGTGGGCCGCTACAGTGAGGGGCCTGATGAGGTCCTGCGCACCGTGACCCAGCAGGCCGACTGGTCCTATCCCTGTCAGCACAGCACCTATGAGTGGCTGCTGAACACGCCGGTCCACCACATCGGCCCGATCACCGGCGGCCTGTGCAGCTCGTGGAGCGTCAATGACGACTGTACCGAGTATGTTCTGACCTTGCGGAAGGGGCTCAAGTGGTCCGACGGGGTGCCCGTCACCACCGAGGATATCCGCTTCGGCTGGGAGGATTACATGCTCAACCCGGAGCTGACGGCGACGATCGGACGAAACTTCCGCGACGCCGCCAGGACCGATGGGGACGTCATGACCTTGGAGATCGTGGACGACTTCACCTTCAAGATCAACTTCAAGAAGTCCAACGGTCGCATGTTGAAGCAGCTCGGCATGGGAAGCCTGTGGGGCAACTACCACCCCTTGCTCAAGCCGAAGCACTACATGTCGCAGTTCCACAAGGACTATGCCGATCCCGCGGCGCTCAGCGCGCTGCTGGCGGATGAGGGGATGAGTGACGATGAATGGTATCGGCTCTTCCTCAATAAAGATGTCGGCGGCGGTGGCACCTGTGCCGTGCGTATGATCGACAGCCCGGTCCTGAATCCCTACCTCGTGATGCCGCGCCCCGATGACCTGCTCATCCTCGAGCGCAACCCCTACTACTGGCGCGTCGACACCGAAGGCCAGCAGCTGCCTTACGTCGGCAGGACCGAGAGCGTGGTCGTCTCCAGCGTGGACAACATCCCCGCCACGATCGTGGACGGCAAGATCAACTGGTGCCGCGAGATCCTCAACCACACGGACATTTCGCTCTACAAGGAGCACGAGGCCGACAACCCCTACATGGTCTACCTGGACCTGGTCTACCACAACGCGCCGGTCGCGCTCTTCCTCAACTACAACAACCCCGATCCGGTGTGGCAAGAGGTCGTTCAGCAGAAGGAGTTCCGCTACGGTCTGGCTGCAGCGATCAACTTCGCCGAGATCCTCCAGGTGATGTATCTGGGGATGGGAAGCCCGTGCCCGTGGCTGCCTGGCGTCTACGACCCCGACCTGGCGGATGATTACTTCAACCAGTGCGGGCTGGATCAGCGGGACTCTGCCGGCTGGCGCCTCGGGCCCGACGGCAACCGCTTTGAGTTCACCTTCGATATCCGGATTGACCCCCTGTGGGTCAGGCCTGCCGAGGTCATCAAGAGTCACCTGGAAGAGGTCGGCATCTACGTGCCGATGAAGTCGATGGAGGGCACGCTGTGGAGCGCCATGCGTGACGCCAACGAGCTGAAGGGGACGATCGACTGGCTGGATGACTGCAACTGGCCTTTCCTCACCCAGGACTACATGCCCGACAGCCGCATCCAGTGGGCGCAGCTGTGGCACCGCTACAAGACCTCCAACGGTGCTGAGGGCGAGGCCCCGCCGGCGTGGATGGAGGAGCTCTACGAGATCGACGCCGAACTGGCTGCTGTGAACCCGAATACCGATCAGGGTCAGGCTGCTCAGGCGAAGATGTGGGCCTGGTACGAGGAGTACATCCCGATGCTGCCGTTGGCCCGTGACGTGGCCGACCCATGTATCGTTCCGAAGAACCTCGGCAACCTGGCGCACTCGGGCCGCTCGTCGGCGGTCTGGTTCTCGCAGGAGCAGGTGTTCTTCAAGAAGTAGCCTTCAGGCTCGCAGGTTAGTCTGAAGGGGTTCAACCAGATACGGTGCGCCGTATCTGCCGGTTAATGAACGGCCCTAGGTGTTGTCTTGGCGAGACACACCGCTCGGTGAGGTGACACCTAGGGTCGGGTTGTTGCGATAGGATGAATCTGCCCCGTGGGGAAACGTCTCCATAGCGCTGCATGATGCTGTATCGTCCGGGGGCGTGAGAAGGGAGGACATGTCGAATGCTTGCTTATATCGCTCGCCGCGTTGCGATTATGATCCCGATGCTCGTGCTGTTGTCGATTATCGCCTTTGTGATCATCCAACTGCCGCCAGGAGACTACCTGACGACCTACATTAACGCCAGGATCGCCGCAGGCGAGGTGTTCAACGAGGCGGAGATCGATCGACTCAGGGCACAGTACGGCCTCGATCAGTCGGTCTACGTTCAGTACTATAAGTGGATGTCGAACATCCTGCTGCGGGGTCAGTTCGGACAGTCGTTCTTCTGGGGGCGACCGGTGAATGCGTTGCTTGCCGAGCGGCTGCCGTTGACGCTGGCGGTCTCCTTCTCGAGCCTTCTTGTCGTCTATGTGTTAGCGATACCTATCGCCATCATCTCCGCCATCTATAAGTACTCGTGGTTTGACGTCCTGGCGACGACCTTTGGCTTTGTCGGCCTCGCCACTCCGGACTTCCTGATCGCGCTGGTGGTCTCCTGGCTTTTCTTTATGCTGAGCGGGCGGATGGTCACCAGCCTCTTCTCGCTGCCCTTCCGGGATGCACCCTGGTCGTTTGCTAAGTTCCTGGACCTGTTGTCGAATGCGTGGTTGCCGGTGCTGATCATCGGTCTCTCCGGCACGGCGGGTCTCATCCGCACGTTGCGGGCGACCCTGCTTGACGAGCTGTCCAAACCTTATGTGGTGACGGCGCGCTCCAAGGGGCTCACCGAGACCCGGTTGCTCTTCAAGTATCCGGTGCGCATCGCGATGAATCCCGTCTTCAGCACGATCGGATGGCTCCTGCCCGGGCTGATCAACGGTGGCGTCATCGTCGGCATTGTGCTCAACCTGCAGATGATCGGTCCGGTCTTGATGCAGGCAACTCTGACGCAGGATATGTATCTGGCGGGCAGCATCGTTTTGATCCTGGGCGTGCTCACCGTGGTGGGGACGCTGATCTCCGATATCTTGCTGGCATGGTTGGACCCGCGGATTCGCTACGGGGCAGGGGGGTAGAGACCTATGACAGAGACACCCATGCATATTTCGGACGAGGTCGAGGACGTACCCGGCGCGCGCGCCGGTGAGGCGGGCGAGACCTTCTACACCGCGTCGCAATGGCAGCTGATGTGGTGGAAATTTCGCAAACATCGCGCCGCTCTGGTCGCGATCATCGTGCTGGGCCTGCTATACGGCATCGCCATCTTTGCAGATCTGCTCGCCCCTTACCAAACCAACCAGCGCTTCGGCACCTGGGAGATGGCGCCTCCGGCGCGGATCCATTTCCGCGACGAGTCGGGCCAATGGGTCGGCCCCTTCGTCTATCGGCTGCGCCGCGAGCTGAACCCGGAGACCTTTCGGGTAGGATTCGTCGAGGATACCTCGGAGATCCTGCCGTTGCGCTTCTTCATTCCGGCGGAGCCTCGCAAGGCGTTGGGTATCTTCACCATGAACTGGCGTCTCCTCGGGACGGAAGACGGTCAGCCTGTCTTTATCTTCGGGTCCGACAGTCTGGGGCGCGATCTTTTCTCACGCACGCTCTATGGCTCCCGTGTCTCCATGTTCATCGGCTTCGGCGGCGTGATCCTGACCTTTGTGCTTGGCGTGACCCTCGGTGGCCTCGCCGGCTATCTGGGTGGCCTCGTCGATGAGGTGATCATGCGCTTGGTCGACTTCATGGTCGCGACGCCGACGATCCCTCTGTGGATGGGCCTCGCTGCGGCGATCCCGCGCGATTGGACGGTGCTGCAGACCTACTTCGCGATCACGTTGATCCTCTCGATCCTCGGTTGGGGAGGTTTGGCCCGGGCCGTCCGAGGCAAGCTGCTCTCGCTGCGCGAGGAAGACTATGTGATGGCGGCCCAAGTCTATGGGGCGTCGACATCGCGGCTCATCCTGCGGTACATGCTGCCGAACTTCATGAGCTATCTATTGGTCAACATCACGCTGGCGGTTCCCTATACGATCCTGGGGGAGACCTCACTGAGCTTCCTGGGTCTGGGGATCCAGCCCCCCGCCGTGAGCTGGGGGACGCTGCTGCGCGATGCCCAACAGCTGACTGTCGTGGCGCAAAGGCCCTGGCAGTTGATCCCGGGGATCTTCGTCGTGCTCACGGTGCTGATGTTCAACTTCATCGGCGACGGGCTGCGCGATGCGGCAGACCCCTACTCGCGACTGTGAATCCGCGCTAGCTTGCTTTGCTTGTGACGGTGACCCTGAAGGAGTCAGATATGGACCAAGAAGCCTATCTAAAGCAGATCGCCGAGACACGCCCTGAGCGCATCGAATGGTGGCAGGACGCGCGCTTTGGTATGTTCATCCACTGGGGGCTCTATGCCCAATTGGGGCGCCACGAGTGGGTGATGAACCGCGAACGGATCCCGGTCGCAGAGTACGAGAAGTTGGCCGCGACATGGCACCCTAAAGAACGACCCGCGCGTGAGTGGGCCGCGCTGGCCAAACAGGCGGGCATGAAGTACATGGCCATGACGACCAAGCATCATGAGGGTTTCTGCTTGTGGGACACGCTGCAGACCGACTATAACGCCGTCAAGTGTGGCCCCGGGCGGGATCTCGTGCAGGAGTTCGTTGATGCCTGTCGTGAATTCGACCTCAAGATCGGCTTCTACTACTCGCTGATGGATTGGCATCACCCCGACGGTGCCGCCTGTGCTACGGATGAGGCCGCGCGTCGACGTTTCCTCGACTTCACCCAGGGCTGCGTGCGCGAGTTGATGAGCAACTACGGCAAGATCGACATCCTCTGGTACGATGTCTCATGGCCGCTGCCCGACGCTGAGACCTGGGAGAGCGTCCGGATGAACACGATGGCCCGCGCGCTGCAGCCTCACATCCTGATCAACAACCGCTCTAAGTTGGATGAGGACTTCGGCACGCCGGAGGAGCACGTCACCGCGGCTGAGGTGGGTCGGGCCTGGGAGGCCTGCATGACCTTTAATGGGGCCTGGGGCTATATGCCGATCTCCCAGGACTGGAGATCGGCGCGTGAGGTGCTCGACATGCTGCAGACGGCTGCGGCGGGTCAGGGCAACCTGCTGCTCAACATCGGCCCGACGCCTGACGGCTCGGTCCCGCCTGAGGCGACCGAGCGGCTCACTGCTGTCGGTGAGTGGATCGCTCGCAACGGCGACGCCCTCTACGGCAAGGTCGATCGTGCCGGCCGTGGTCGCGTGGAGTGGTTGCCGACGGGTCGCTGGACGCTCAAGGGCCATGATGCCTACTTCTGGTGCACACGTTGGCCGGGACGTGAGATCGTCCTGGGGGGCATCCGGACCAAGGTCAATGCCGTCTCGTTCCTGGCAGACGGCACGCCGATCGACTTCGAGCAGACCGAGAACCGCCTGATCCTCAAGAACCTGCCCTACCACGATCCCGACCCTGTCACCGGTGTGACGGTGATCAAGCTGTCCTGTGATGGGCCGTTCGAACAGAAGCTTGGTGCCGGCTATGTGCTCCTTGAGGATTAACGTCATCCCTCGGATCAGAATGGAGACTGGTACGTGACCATCTATGTAGATGCGGCGGCCCTGAAGGCCTTCACGGAGCAGGTCTTCGCCTCGGCGGGGCTTCCACCTGCCGACGCGGCGATCGAGGCGGACGTGCTTGTATGGGCAAACCTGCGTGGCGTTGACTCCCACGGCGTGTTGCGCATCCCCTCTTATCTGAGCAGTATCGAGAAGGGTGGGATGAACCCCACGCCGGACGTGCGGATCGTGAAGGAGACGCCGGCGATGGTGCTCATCGACGCCGATTGGGCCTTTGGCCCGGTCGTGACGACGGACGCTATGCGGCGCGCGATCTCGAAGGCACGTGAGGTGGGTATCGGTTGGGTCCTGATTCGCAACACAACGCATCAGGGGGCGATGGGTTACTACACCACGATGGCCGTGGAGCAGGGTATGGTCGGCCTGGCGACGGTGAGCAACTTGCCGAATATGGCGCCCTATGGCGCTAGTGTGCGTGGCTTGCACAACACCCCGATCTCGATCGGGGCGCCTGCCGGACGGCACGAGTCGCTCCTCCTGGATATGGCGACGAGCGTCGCTGCACATGGCAAGATCTCGTTGGCCATCGATAAGGGGATCGACATCCCTGAGGGTTGGGCGCTTGATCGTGAGGGTCGGATCACGACCTCACCGGCGGCGGTGGTCACGCTGTTGCCGTTTGGTGGGTATAAGGGGTCCGATCTGGCCATGATGATGGAGGCGATGACGAGCCTGATGGTGGGTAACCCGGCGATTGCTCCGAAGCTGGCCGGCGACCCGGCACAGGCTCGCAGTCAGAATAGCTTTGTGGCGGCCATGGATATCGCGATGTTCACCGACTTGCAGGCGTATCAGGCCAACGTCGATGCACTCATCGATGCGCTCAAGAGCCTGCCGAGGGCTGAGGGGATCGATGAGATCCTGGTACCCGGTGAGCCTGAGGCTCGGGTTCGCCAACAGCGCCTCCGCGAGGGGATCCCCCTGCCGGACGGCACGGTGCGCAATCTGCGGGCGGCTGCCGAGACATTGGGGTTGACGATGCCGGCGTGGCTGGCTGAGGCGTGACGCCATGAACTGCCAAACCATCGCGCTGTGGGGGTGAGATGAGCAGCGCGCTAGGGGGATACGTGAGCGGGGAGACGAATGGGAGGAACGATGGCTGCTGATAGGGTGTTGTTGGAGGTCAAGGGGCTGAAGACTTACTTCCCTCTGGATGAGGGGACGGTGCGGGCCGTGGATGGTGCCGACTTCACGATCGAGCGGGGTAAGACCTTGGCGGTGGTCGGTGAGAGCGGCTGCGGAAAGAGCGTGACCGCTCAGTCGATCCTCAGGATCGTCCCACCTCCCGGGCGCATCATCGAGGGTGAGTTGCTCTACCATCGCTACTCGAATGACGAGGAGTCCTTTGCGATGGCCGACGTGATCGATCTGGCCACGCTCAATCCCAAGGGGCCGGAGATCCGTGCCATTCGCGGCAATGAGATCGCGATGGTGTTTCAAGAGCCGATGACCTCCCTCTCCCCGGTGCACACGATGGGCGATCAGATTATGGAGTCGATCATGCTGCATCAGAAGGTGTCGAAGGTGGAGGCGCGGGAGCGGGCCATCGCGATGCTGGATCGCGTGGGGATGCCGCGCCCTTCGGTTACCGTGGACGCGTACCCGTTCGAGTTGAGCGGCGGCATGCGGCAGCGTGGTATGATCGCGATGGCCCTGTCGTGCCGTCCGAGTCTGCTGATCGCCGACGAGCCCACCACAGCACTCGACGTGACCACCGCGGCGCAGATCCTGGATCTGATGCGGCAGTTGCAGGAAGAGATGGGGATGGCGATTCATTACATCACGCACGACCTCGGCGTGGTCGCCGAGATAGCTGACAAGGCTGTGGTGATGTACCTGGGGAAGGTTGTCGAGCAAGCCGATGTCGACACCCTTTACTACAACCCACTGCATCCCTACACGCAGGCCCTGCTGCGGTCTATTCCGCGGATCACCGAGGATCGGAGGCAGTGGTTGGAGGCGATCAAGGGGATGGTGCCCGACCCCTACAACCTGCCCTCCGGATGTCCCTTCCATCCGCGGTGTCTACGCGTCGGTCCCGACTGCGCGCACATTGATCCTCCATGGCTTGAGGTGGAACCCGGACATTGGGTGCGCTGTTGTCGGTACGATGATGGGCAGTGCGAGACGGGACATCAGGCGTAAGGGGAGGCATGGGTATGGCAGAGAGACAAGATAACCGACTTCTAGAGGTCACAAGTCTGCGGAAGTACTTCCCGATTAAGAAGGGGTTCTTGCGCAAGACGGTTGGGAACGTCAAGGCCGTGGATGATGTCAGCTTCTATGTGAACGAGGGGGAGACCCTGGGCCTGGTCGGCGAGAGCGGTTGCGGCAAGACGACGACGGGCCGTTGTGTACTGCGGGCCATCGAACCGACGGAGGGTGACATCCGGTTCCGCGACCAGCGCGACGGATGGGTCAATATCCGTGAGCTTGACACGGGCGAGCTGAATCGGGTCAGGCAGCAGATGCAGATCATCTTCCAGGATCCTTACTCCTCGCTCAATCCGCGCATGACGCTGCTCGAGCTGGTGGGCGAGCCTCTGGTGATCAATCAGGGGATGCGGGGCCGTGTGTTGGAGGAGCGCGTGGCAGAGCTGTTGAGGTCCGTCGGGCTGCGACCCGAGTACCTGCGCCGCTATCCGCATGCCTTCAGCGGTGGTCAGCGACAACGCATCGGCGTGGCCCGTGCCTTGGCGCTTAACCCGCGGTTCATCGTCTGCGATGAGCCGGTGTCGGCGTTGGACGTGTCGGTGCAGGCGCAGATCCTCAACCTGTTGCGTGAGCTTCAAGGCAACTTCGGCCTGACCTATCTCTTCGTGGCACACGATCTGAGCGTGGTGCGCCACCTGGCGGACCGGGTGGCGGTGATGTATGTGGGGAAGCTGGTCGAAATGGCGGGCACCGATGAGATCTACCCACATCCGTTGCATCCTTACACTGAAGCTTTGATGTCGGCGGTGCCACGCCCCGATCCACGCGCCACCAAGCAGCGGATCGTGCTGGAGGGCGAAGTTGCCGACCCGGCCAATCCGCCGAGCGGGTGCTACTTCCATCCGCGGTGCCGCTATGCCCAGGAGGTCTGCAGTGTCGAGACGCCGGTGCTGCGTGAGCTGCAGCCTGAGCACTTTGTGAGTTGTCATCGTGCTGAGGAGCTGTCCTTGACGGGTGTGATCTAGCCCGCGATGTCGCGCTGAGAGGTGAGGATATGACTTATCTTCCGACGTGGGAGTCCGTGCAGTCGCATACGGTGCCATCGTGGTTCCATGGCGCCAAGCTGGGCATTTTTATCCATTGGGGCCTCTATTCGGTGCCGGCCTGGGCCCCGACCACGGGCGAGTTGGGCAAGGTGGTCGCCGAGGAGGGCTGGGAGGCCTGGTTTGCGCGCAATCCCTACGCTGAGTGGTACTATAACTCGATGCGCATCCCCGGCGGGGTGACGCAAGCCTATCATACCCAGACCTATGGGCCCGATTTCGCTTACGAGGACTTCATCCCCATGTTCAACGATGCGGTCGTGGGTTGGGACCCAGGCGAGTGGGCCTCACTCTTCAAGACCGTGGGCGCGCAGTATGTCGTGCTGACAACGAAGCACCACGACGGCTTTCTGCTGTGGCCCAGCGTACATCCGAATCCCTTCAGGGCCGGGTACCACGCCAAGCGCGACCTGGTGGGCGATCTGACCGCTGCAGTTCGTGCGGCGGGGATGAGGATGGCGCTCTACTATTCCGGTGGGATCGACTGGACCTTCAACCCGACGGTCGTGACCAACATTGCTGATCTGGCGCAAGCGGTACCCCAGCAAGCCGATTACGTCGCCTACGCCGATGCCCATTGGTATGAGCTGATCGAGCGCTATGCGCCGGTGATCCTGTGGAATGACATCGCCTACCCGGCTGCTGCGGACTTGCCCAAACTCTTTGCCCACTACTACAACACCGTGCCTGAAGGCCTGGTCAACAACCGCTTTACGCAGGCGTTCGACATCGAGGCCGGAGGATCGACCGAGATCCTGGGCGGGAAGCACTATGATTTTACCACGCCTGAGTATGCCTCGTACGACCAGATCACCGAACCCAAATGGGAGGCGACGCGCGGGATCGGGTTCTCCTTCGGCTACAACCAAAACGAAGGGCCTGAGGCCTATCTGTCGATCACAGAGCTGGTTCGCTCTTTCGTCGACATCGTGAGTAAGAACGGGAATCTGCTGCTCAATGTCGGGCCGAAGGCCGATGGGACCATCCCCGAGTTGCAGCGGGAGCGGCTGGAGGGGCTGGGCGCGTGGCTTCGTGTCCATGGCGAGGCCATCTTCGGCACGCGACCTTGGGTCACAGCTGAGGGCACGGCACGGACCGATACGCAGGCTGAGGTGTCGGTTCGTTTCACGCAGAAGCCAGATACCCTGTATGCCACGCTGCTGGCTGAGCCCGAGCCCGGTGTATGGGTGCTCAAGGGGCTGCGAGCGGCTGAGTCGGCGCGCATCACGCTGATGGGGAGTGAGACGCCCCTTGTTTGGCAGCAGACGGATGAGGGCCTGCGGATCTCGGTGCCCGCACCGTTGCCCTCCCCCCTGGACGGCGCGCCGGCCGCGACGGTCGCTATCACACCGCAACCACAGTTGCTTACTACGTAGCTGACACAGGAGAGTCGTTATGACAGAACACGAATCGTCCGAGAAAACCGTAGAGCTGTCCGATGCCGTCTTGCCCCG
The DNA here is from genome assembly GCA_040774145.1 of Anaerolineae bacterium. GTDB lineage: Bacteria > Chloroflexota > Anaerolineae > B4-G1 > SLSP01 > PWVB01. The sequence continues at coordinate 5,805 of JAXGUU010000013.1, read as the reverse complement.
CATAAAGCACTTCGCCGGCGTGATGAGCGCGAGTCTACCGGATGCCGTGGATTATCTCCTCCGTTGGGCCCTCGAGCAGCGCGAGGCGATGCCGGCGATTGTGGGTGCGCGCGGGCAGCGCGAGGGCGCGCAGGGCGATCCCCGGTTGGACTGGTGGCGTGAGGTCAAGTTCGGCATGTTCATCCATTGGGGTCTTTACGCCCTTCCCGCCGGCATCTGGGACGGTAAGGAGATCCCGGGTATCGGTGAGTGGATCATGTACCGCGCACGGATCCCGGTTGCCGAGTACGAGAAGCTGGCCGAGCAGTTCAACCCCGTGAAGTTTGACGCCGCCGAGTGGGTCTCGTTAGCTAAGAACGCGGGACAGAAGTATATGGTGATCACGTCGAAGCATCACGACGGCTTTTGCATCTTCGATTCGCCGTGCAGTGACTATGACATCATCGACCGGACACCTTTCGGACGGGATCCGCTCAAGGAGTTGGCTGAGGAGTGTGCCAAGCAGGGCATTAAGCTCGGCTTCTATTACTCGCAGACTCAGGATTGGCACCATCCTGACGGTGACGGCAACGATTGGGATTACGATCCTGCTGGGAAGGATTTCCAGAAGTACTTGGATGAGTTGGTCAAACCCCAGCTGCGCGAACTGCTCACGCAATATGGCCCGGTGGCCCTGATCTGGTTCGACACCCCCAAGGGGATCACCAAGGAGCAGAGCCAGGAGCTGCTGGAGTTCGTGAAGGGGATTCAGCCCGACTGCCTGGTCTGTGGGCGGATCGGCAACCAGCTCGGCGACTATGCATCGGCAGGCGATAACCGCATCCCCGGCGAGGCCGTTGCCGTGGACTGGGAGACCCCTGCAACGATCAACGATACCTGGGGCTTCAAAGTCAACGATCACAACTGGAAGTCTACCGAGGATCTCGTTCGCAAGTTGATCGACATCGTCAGCAAGGGGGGGAACTACCTGCTGAATGTCGGCCCGACGGCAGAGGGTGTGATCCCCGAACCCAGCGTTGAGCGGTTGCTCGGTATGGGTGAGTGGCTAAAGGTCAACGGCGAGGCCATCTACGGGACCAAGCCGGGTCCTTTCCAGGGCCTCGGTTGGGCTCGCAGTACGTCCAAGCCCGGTAAGGTCTATGTGCATGTCTTTGAGTGGCCTGAGGACGGCGTGCTCAAGCTGCCGGCCCTCTCACAGACGGTGAGCGGAGCCGTTCTGCTTCAGGACCCGGCTGCAGAGCTCGAGGTCGAGCAGTCGGACGAAGGGCTGGTGGTGCACGGCCCCGCTGCCGCACCGGACGCTGTGGCGACGGTCACCGTCCTGTCGCTCCAAGACTGAGGTGTCTGCGACCATCTACAGACTTGAGATAGCGCCATCGGCGCTGATGCCGTGAACTCGGCCTGGGCGGGGCGACTCAACGCCCCGCCCTTCTTCTTGTCTGAGGCAAGGAGCACGGGTGGCTCAACCATCAGCTCGACGTCAGCAGGAGCGACGTTTCTTCTCGGTCGTTCGCGGCAACGCCAGGGTCATCGCGATCACCGAAGGCGTTGCCGCTGTGTCGTTTCAGTGGTTTCGGACCTATGCGTCGCTCTAAATGGTGGCGCTGGGCGTGACCGCGGTGCAGCTGGGCTGGTTGGAGAGCGTCCTCATCTTCACGCAGTTCGTCAGCACGTTGATGGGGGGCTACTTTGCCGATCGCTTCGGTCGCAAGCGGGTGCTGGTCGTCTTTGATATCCTCTGTTGGGGTGTGCCGATGGCGCTCTATGCCGTCGCCCGTAACCCCTGGTACTTCCTCGTAGGACGGTTCATCAACGGCTTCGTCTATATCGTCATCCCCAGTTTTCAATGCCTCTTCGTTGAGGATGTGCCTGCGGAACATCGAGCCGCGGTCTTCCGCATGGTCCAATTTCTGACCTCCGGTGCGCGGCTCCTGACCCCGGCGGCAGGCTGGCTCGTTGCCCTCATCGGCATCGTCCCTGCCGGGCGCATCTTTGCGGCGATCGTGATGGTGTCGTCGGTGGGGATCGCGATCTTCCGCCAGTTCGCACTACGCGAGACGAGTATGGGCGAGGCGCGGATGGTGGACACGCTCGACCTGGCTCCCCGCGACATGGCCCGTGAGTATCTCGCGGCGTTCAAGCTGATGTGGCGTGATAGGCGGATTGGCCTCTTTATGATGGTCCGCAACCTTGTGGCCTTCAGCACCGTGATCTGGACCACCTACTCGGCGATCTATCTGACCGATGGCCGTGGGATCGGGCTCTCGGACGCGGCCGTCGCTCTGTTTCCCTTCGTCTCTGCCGTGGTGACGATGGTGATCATCATCCTGCCTGCTGTGCAGAGGCAGGGGCGGCGGGAGTTCGGCGGGTTGATCGCGGGGCAGGTCTTGAGCGTCATCGCCGGTATCTGCTTCGCGGCCTCGCCGACGGGCACGATCTGGTGGGCCGTGCTGTGGGCCATCGGCAGCGCCGCGAGTGTAGCGGTGTTCCGTCCTGCCAATGACAGCTACTGGGCCAATATCGTCGGTGATCGAGAGCGAGCCCTGATCTTCTCGGTCAGCAGCGCGCTGACGGCCCTGATCACCCTACCGGCTGCCCCCTTGGCCGGGCTGCTTTACACCACCTCACCGCGAGCACCCTTCGCCCTGGGTATCGCCGTGCAGCTCGTGGCGCTGGCGCTCACGGTCCTGCTGTTACGCGGAGCGCCCGGGCGTACGGCGCCGCAGCCCTCGCCATGACGCCGCTGACAGGCGCAGTGACCGACGAGCTGCCCTCACAGTCCGTGGATGGATCGCACATCTGCCACAATTGCCTCGGCGTGACGTTGTGCCCGAGTTCGCGTGGCCCTGTCCAGCGCCGGTCCCTCGTGGTCGTGCAGCCATTGCCCGCCGTAGGGCTCCTGATAGATGTCGGGTAGCCTGTCAGTAAAGGTCTGGTCCGACATCACCCCAAAGGCCAGGGCCCATGATCGTGGGACGACGTCGAGGTTGTAGCCCCCGCCGCCGCACGCCAACCACGGCATCTCGGCAAGGGAGGCGAAGGCCTCGAAGAGGGCCACGTGGCCTTCGGTCGTCAGCGCCATCTGCGTGAGGGGATCGCGGAAATGGGTGTCGACGCCCAGCTGGGTGACCAGGACATCGGGAGCAAAGCGTCGAATCAACGGCGGCACGAGCTCACGAAAGGCCCAGAGATAGGTGGCGTCATCGGTGTACGGGTGCAGGGGAACGTTGACGCTGTAGCCCTCACCGGCGCCCGTACCCACGTCCTCGACAAACCCGCTCCCGGGGAAGAGCGTGTGCCCATCCTGATGGAGTGAGATCGTCAGCACCCGGTCCGAGTCGTAGAAGGCGTCTTGAACACCGTCGCCGTGATGTGCGTCGATGTCCACATAGGCGACGCGCTGCCCTTGGGCGACCAGCCAGGCGATCGCCACGGCGACGTCGTTGAAGATACAGAAGCCCGAGGCCCGGGCCGGGCGTGCGTGGTGCAGCCCCCCACTGAAGTTGAAGGCGACATCGCAGGCGCCGTCCAGCAGCGCCTGCGCACCCACGATGCCACCGCCGGTCTTAAGGCTGGAGATCTCGTACATGCCCCTGAAGACGGGGTTGTCACCCCGCCCAAAGCCGTAGCGATGCGCCGGGAGATCGTTGTCGCCCGCGCTCAGACGTCGCACAGCCGCCACGTAGTCTCGCGTGTGGAAGAGGGCGAGCTCGTCATCGCCGGCTAGGCGGGGCTGAACGACTGCAACATCCGGAGATTCGAAGGCGTGATAGCCGCTCAGGAGCGTCACCGTGCGGGCCAGACGCTCGGGCTTGAGAGGATGCTTGCCGCCGAAGCCCGAACGCCACAGGTCGGGCGATGAGATGAAGAGCGCGCGCCGCCTGCCACGCTCCCTCCCAGCGGTGGGTGCGGATGACGACTCATTGTGCCGGTTGCCTTCTGCGACCATGGGGCCTCCTTCTGTTCAATTACCCAGCCTCCACATCATACCGCGAGATAAGCGAAAGGCACGATGCTGCCCGTCCGCTGATTCCTCACCTTGAAGTCCGGTCATTTGTCACTCGCTGGACCACGCTGAATGGTATAACATTTCTATCATTCTCACCTATCCTTGTGCAGGAGGCTGTGCTTATGACCGAAGCGAGTGTCTACAAGACTGTGATGGCGCAATTCAGTAAGGCTGCGGATCTGATGGAGATGGACCCTGAGATTCGCAAGATCCTGTCGCGCACGACGAACGAGATCGTGGTGAACTTCCCGGTCGTGATGGATAACGGCTGCGTCCGTATGTTCACCGGCTACCGGGTGCAGCACAACAACGTGTTGGGCCCCTACAAGGGCGGGTTGCGCTTTCATCCGGCGGTGAACATCGATGAGGTGCGCGCGCTAGCCGCCTGGATGACGTGGAAGACGGCGATCGCCGGAATCCCCTATGGAGGCGCCAAGGGTGGCATTCAGCTGAGCCCTTGGGAGGTCAGCCAAGCGGAGTTGGAGCGCATCACGCGGCGCTTTACCTTTGCGCTGGGATCCAACATCGGGCCTGAGTACGATATCCCCGCGCCGGACGTCAACACCAATGCACAGATCATGGCCTGGATCCTGGATACCTATCTGCAGATGATGCCACCGTTGGAGCGGAACCGGTCCTCGCACGTGGTGACGGGTAAGCCGGTTGAGTCGGGAGGGAGTGTAGGACGAGACAAAGCCACGGGTCAGGGGCTGGTCTTCGTGCTGGAGGCGTGGGCTAAGGATCACGGCTTCGATCTGCAGGGAGCGACCTATATCATCCAAGGTTTCGGCAATGTGGGGTCTTGGGCGGCCCGATTGCTCGAGCCGCTGGGCGCCGTGTTGGTGGGCGTCGAGGATCACTCCGGCGCGATGGTGAACCCCCAGGGCATTGCTCCGCATGACCTCGCGGCTTTTGTGGCGCGTGAGGGACGGATCCAGGGCTATGCCGGCGCTGAGGTGGTTGACCACGAGGCTTTCCTGAGCACCCAAGCCGACTTCTTCGTCCCGGCAGCGCTGGAGAATCAGATCACAGCGGAGACCGCGCCGCTGCTCAACGTCAAGATGGTGGTGGAGGGCGCCAACGGTCCGACCGACATCGAGGGCGACCGGATCCTCCAAGAAGGCGGCATCTTGGTGCTGCCGGATGTGCTCTGCAACGCAGGCGGCGTGATCGTCAGCTATTTCGAGTGGCTGCAGAACAAACGCAGCGAATTCTGGGATCTGGACGAGGTCGACGGTCGACTCAAGAAACAGATCCTTGGCGCCTATCGGCGTGTCCGTGACATCGTGCGCCAATATGACACCGATTGGCGCACAGCGGCCTATATCGTGGCGCTGGATCGGCTCCAGACCGTGTACCGTGACCGCGGGATCTTCCCGTGATGTCGGGTCAGGTCCGGTGCGCAGCCCTCTCTAGCTTCCCGGCGCTGAGGAGGGCCGAGAGCCGTCTGGCATCGCCGGTGTAGTAGAGCGTGGTGGATCTCGGGGGCAGGAGGGTCTCGATCCGCGCAGTGTTCTCGGCGATCTGCCGTCGCTCGAAGAGATCGTAGACGATCTCGACGGTGTGGGGAAGCGCGAAGCTGCGCCGCCCCCCCGAGACGGTATGGACACCGAAGAGCCGGCGGGAGGCGAAGAGTACGTCTCCCGCCTCGCTATAGAGATGCACGCCTGCTGCGCGCGCTATCCCCCGCAGCACGGGCGCAGGCAGGTTCGGCACCGCGCTGTAGACTGTGGTCCACTCGGGGAAGGTCTTGACCCCGAACCCGGGCCTGCAACGACCCTCGGCGTAGACGATTT
>JAXGUU010000012.1:0-27113 GCA_040774145.1 Anaerolineae bacterium | reverse complement strand
GGCGCGCCCAAGGGCGTGCTGATGACCTATGGCCGGGTGATCCCGCAATGCGGCGTGTGGATCGGCAACACCGGCCTTGCCGAGGGCGAGCGCGCCCAGTGGGCCTGTCGACTTGGACGTCCGCAAGCAACGGACGCCCATACTGCCACGCCCCTTGACCGAGACCTCGGACAGCGGGAAGCGGTGGACATAGCCGTTCTCTGACGCGACAACGATCTGTGCTTGGGCCTCCGCTTGCTCTCCATTGGGCACGACAAGGGCGCCGAGGAGTTGGTCGTCATCGCGGATCTTGACCCCGGCGACGCCCGAGGCGGACCCGGTCTGTTGCGGGTTGACGGTACCGGCGTCAATGCGCAGCACCTGTGCTTCGGCGGTGTAGAAGATGACGTGTGCGTGGTCGTCGCCCGGAGCCCCAAGCAGCAGCCGGTCGGACGTATCATCGGAGAGGCCCATCACCACGTCCCATGTCCGGTCGGGGAGGGTGAGGTCCTCACACTTGGTGCGTTTGATCTTGCCCTCACGGCTGACCATCACGAGGATCTGGTCGGGTGCGGAGGTCACCGCTCCGACGATCTCCTCACCCTTACCGAGCCCCAGCGCCTCGGGAGTTGCCTCCTCGGGGATGAAGCCTACCGCGCCCTTCCAGGCGCGCCCTCTACTGGAGAAGAGGATGACCTCCTCGTGCGGCTCGACCTGAAGGTGTGCCAGGTGGCCTCCTCCGGCGGGTGCGCGAGTCGTGAGACCATCGTCGACGCGATAGTAGTAGCCGGAGGCGTCCCGGCGCTGCAGCCCGTTGGGCGTCAGGACGACGAGCTGGGTGTCCTGGGGCATCACAAGGTCTGCCTGGGTCGTGAAGGTGTGGGTGCTCGCGGCATTTTCCGCGGTATCAATGATGACCGTGCGGCGGGGTGTCGCGTAGGTGGTCTTGAGCTCGGTCGTCTCCTCGATCACGACGTCAAGCCGCTGTTCCTCGGAATCGAGCAAGCCCTCGAGGACCTTAATGCGCGCGCGAAGCTCTTGGGCCTCGTCGACCAGGCGCCGCCGCTCCAGCGCCGCAAGGCGGCGCAGCTGCATGTTGAGAATCGCCGTGGCCTGGAGATCGGAGAAGCCGAACTTCTGCATCAGGTTATTGTGGGCGGTCTCAGGCGTGCGCGAGCGGCGGATGGTGTCGATGACCTCGTCGAGGATATCGAGCGCTTTGAGCAGGCCCTCGACGATGTGCAGACGCGCGCGCCGGGCCTCGAGCTCGTAGCGGCTGCGGCGCTCGATGACGGTCAGGCGGTGCTGCACGAAATGGATCAGCATCTCTGCCAGGGAGAGGTAGGTGGGTCGCGTGGCGCCGTCGTCGGTGGGCACCAGGGCGAGGTTGATGACGCCGAAGGTCTCTCGGAGTTGCGAATACCGCATCGCTTCGGTGATCACCTCGGTGGGATTAGCATTGCGCGAGAGCTCGATCACGACGCGCATGCCGGTGTAGTCGGACTCGTCGCGCAGATCGGTGATGCCGGAGAGCCGGCCCTCACGGATCTCGCGAGCGAGCTTCTCAATGACCGTGGTCTTGAGCACGGCGTAGGGCAGCTCGGTGATCACGATGTTGGTCTTTCCGCCGCCGATGTCCTCCAACTTGACCTGGGCTTGCATCACGACGAGACCGCGTCCTGTGCGATACGCCTGGCGAATCGTGTCGACGGGGGGGCCGTCGCCCTGGTCGCGGAAGCGGTAGATGAGGCCACCGGTCGGGAAATCGGGACCGGGGATGATCTTCATCAACTCATCGACGGTGATCTTGGCGCGGCGCTGCCAGTTACGCGCGACGTGCACGACGGCGTCGCAGACCTCACCGAGATTGTGCGGGGGGATCTTGGTCGCCATCCCGACCGCGATACCATCCACACCGTTGACCAGGAGATTGGGCAGGACCGAAGGCAGGACGGTGGGTTCTTGGAGGCTACCGTCGAAGTTGTCGGCCCAACTGACGGTATCCATGTGCAGGTCCTGCAGCATCGTCTCCGCGAGAGCCGTCAGCCGGGCCTCGGTGTAGCGCATCGCTGCGGGGGCGTCGCCGTCGATGGAGCCGAAGTTGCCCTGACCGTCGACGAGGGGGGCTTCCATCACGAAGTCCTGAGCCAGGCGCACCATGGCCAGGTAGACTGAGCTGTCGCCATGCGGGTGGTACTTGCCCAAGACCTCACCGACGATGCGGGCGGACTTCTTGTGGGGCTTGCTATGGGTGAGGCCCAGATCGTGCATAGCGTAGAGGATGCGGCGTTGGACGGGCTTGAGCCCGTCGCGCACATCCGGCAGCGCGCGATCGGTGATCGTCTCGCGCGCATAGCCGATGTAAGCCTGCGTCATATCCCGATAGAGCTCAATGGTATCGGTGTAGGTCTCTTGAACGCTGGTTGCTGTGTCTGCCATCCTGAGTTTCCTTCCCTCGGCCTGTCTAGTCGTGACCGTTGTCGTCGGCGACGACCGTGCCATCCCAATGCGTCATCAGCCGCTCGCGGCGCTGCGATGGACTACCGCCCATCCACAGGGAGACAGCTGTGTTGGCGGCGTGGACATCGTTGACGGTGACGCGGACCAGGTGCTCGTTGAACCACGGGTCGGGGTCACCCGGTCTGAAGACGGTCTCGCGGAGCTGGCTGGGGTTCATCTCGCCCAGACCCTTGTAGCGCTGGATGGTCACCTTGTCCTTCTTCCATCGCCTCATCAGGCGCTCGCGCTCGGCCTCGGTGTACGCGTAGATGCTCTCCTTGCCGTTTCTCAGCAAGTAGAGCGGTGCGCGGGCCACGTAGAGGCGTCCGTCCTCGACCATCTTGCGCATCAAGCGCCAGAAGAGCGTGTAGAGTAGGGTCTTGATGTGATCGCCGTCGACATCGGCGTCGACCAGGACGGCCACGCGCCCGTAGCGCATCTTCTCCGTTTCGAAGTCGGAACCGATACCGGCGCCAACCGCAGCGACGATGGATTTCACCTCAGCGTTGGCGAGGGCCTTGGTCAGCCGGGCGCGCTCGGTGTTGAGGATCTTGCCTCGCAGGGGCAGGATCGCGTGATAGTTGCGATTGCGCGCCTGCTTACAGGAGCCGCCGGCGGAGTCACCCTCAACGATGTAGAGCGTGGTCTGGATCGTGGGGCTGCCCTTGGCGACATCGGCGAGTTTGCCGGGAAGCTCGTCGACCTCCAGCACCGAACGGCGCATCACGAGAGCGCGGGCCTTGGCGGCAGCGTGACGGGCGCGGGAGGCGGCGAGGCAGCGCGAGATGATCGCGCGGCCCAGGGGGATCTTCTTGCGGAACTGGGTGAGCAGGGCGTCGTAGGCGATAGAGTGAACCTGGCCCTGGATTTGGTCGCTGCCGAGCTGGGTCTTGGTCTGACTCGTGAACTGCGGGTCGCGCATGCTGACGTTGATCACGGCGGTGATCCCGGCGCTGGTATCGCGTCCCGTGATCTCATCGCCGGGTTTGAGCAGCTTCTTCTCGGCGGCGAAGACGTTGACCGCCTTGGTCAATGCTGAGCGGAAACCGGCGACGTGGCGCCCGCCGTCGGGGGTGGGGATGGTGTTCACGAAGGAGATGATCTCCTCGTCATCCTGGTCCTGGTACTGCAGGACGATCTCGACGTGGGTATCGTCGTCGGTCTGCCCGGTAATGGTGATCGGGTCGTGGATGGTGTGACGGTCGCGGTTGAGATAGGCGACGTACTCGGCGATGCCTCCCTTGTATTCGTAGGCGCGCTCTTTGTCGGCCTCGCGCTCGTCGATGATGTGGACCTTGAGCCCCGGCACGAGGAACGCGACGGTCTGCAGGCGACGCGCCAACGTGCTGAAGTCGAACTCGACGATGTCGAGGAACTCCGGATTGGGGACGAAGGTGACGGTGCTTCCGGTACCGATCTTGCGGTCGGCGTGCTGGCGGACCAGGGTTTTCTCACGGCGCGATCCGACCTCGCCGAGGACTTCACGCGTGTGGGGGTCGAGGATCTGCACGGGGGTGACGGGCAGGCCGCGTTCGTGGCGCTGGTGGTAGATCACGCCGTCGCGCCGCACCTCGACCTCGAGCCACTTGGCGAGTGCATTGGTCGCCTTAATGCCCACACCGTGCAGGCCGCCGGAGGTTGAGTAGGAGCCTTCCTCGAACTTGCCACCGGAGTGCAGTTCGGTAAAGGCAATCTCCAGCGCGGACTTGTCCTTTTCCGGATGGATGCCCACCGGAAAGCCGCGACCGTCGTCGATGATGGCGATGCTGCCATCCTTCTTGATGGCCACATCGATCAGCGTACAGGCGCCGGCCAGGGCCTCATCGACCGAGTTGTCGATGACCTCGATGGCCAGATGATGCAGGGCGGACTCGCCCTTGCCGCCCACATACATGCCCGGGCGCCGCTGGATGTTCTCGGGGTAGTCCAGCACTTGTATGGATGCCGCGTCATAGACGGCTTGTCTCTTCACCATTCATCCCTCACTTATCCATCCGAACCCACACCAGTAGAGCGCTGCAGGGAACCGCTTCTGCCACACACTGGGAAATCGCAACGACGCAGGTCGAAGCGGGAGGGGCATTGAAGCGATCAACGAACGCCGCGCAGCGAACGCGCGATCAGGAGAGAGTGCGCTCGCTGCTAGGGCGCCCCGCCCAGAGTGGTGGCGCTGGCCCAGATCAGGGTGCCTGCAGGTCGATGCGACGAGTATAGCACGGTTGGTGAACTGCGTCAAAGTCTATGGCAGCCTCGATCAACGCTCCGTCACCGGATCCCACCTCTATTATATAGGACAAAAGTTCTACCGTCAATGGTTGGTCATTTGTGAATATTGTGGTATTCTAAATAGTGAATACAGAGGGCGAGCTTACCGGAGAGGAGACGTGAGATGGTGGGGATATCCAATCTGCCGTCGGTGGACCATACGGCTATCAAGGTGGCCCAGGTGGGTACGATTTTGCTGCTCGTGATGGGATTCGTGGTTAATCACTGGGGACCGGTGGCGGCGGTCGCGGTGATCAATGTGGTGGGGCTGCTCAGCCCGGCGCTGTCGTTCTGGCGACAGCTCTACGTGCGTGTGCTCCGACCCCTGGGCTTGGCGAAGCCCCGTGTGGTACCGGACTATCCGGAACCCCATCGTTTTGCTCAGGGCGTGGGCGGCGCATTGGCGCTGACGGCGACGGTTATGCTGCTGATCGGGCAGGCGGTCGTAGGCTGGGGCTTAGTGTGGCTGCACATTCTGCTGGCGGCGCTCAACCTCTTTGTGAGCTTCTGCCTGGGATGCTTCGTCTACTATCAGATGAGCCGGCTGGGCGTGCCCGGTTTCTCGCGCCGGGCGATTGAGCGGTAGCCCGATGCAGGATCGATTCCTGATCGCTGTGGGCTTGCTGGCGGCTGCGGTCGCGGTTGCCTTCGTGATCTCATGGGCACAGCGGCGGCGGGCGACAGCCGCCGCTGCGCAGGATAGGCCACGGTCGGTGGGTGCTGCTGCTGCCTCTGAGGATGGGGGGGATGTGGGGCCGCGCGTGCTCTACTTTCGCAGCGAAGCGTGCGTCTCGTGCGCGACGCAGTCGCAGCTGTGGACGCAACTCGACGAGGCAACCCGGCAGCGGGTTGAGACGGTGGATGTGGACGTCGAGCCTGAGCGTGCCGCCGCCTACGGGGTGCTGACCCTGCCGACGAGCCTGATCATCGATGGCGAGGGGCAGGTGGTGCGCATCAACTATGGAGTCGTGCCCCCACGGAAGCTGATGCGGCAATTGGAGGAAGCGGGCTGAACCCGGGTCGATCGTTAGCTGCGGACAGGCCCAAAGCGGGTATACTGATACCGGCTTTGAGATTTCGAACCCCCGGGAGGAACGATGGGCCGAGTCCGTATCGCGATGGCGCAGATCAACGTCGTTGTTGGAGACATCGAAGGCAACACACGCAAGATTGACACCGGCATCCGCCGCGCTCGGGAGGTAGGCGCCGATCTGGTGCTCTTCCCCGAGATGGCTGTTACCGGATATCCACCTGAGGATCTGTTGCTGAAGCCGGCTTTCCTGCAGGCCAACCTCGACGCGATCCGCGCGCTCTCGAGGGCGTCCGAGGGTATCACGGCGATCGTAGGCTTTGCGGACGTCGACGACGATGTCTTCAACGCGGCAGCGATCCTGCACGATGGACGGTGGGCGACCACCTACCATAAGCACTACCTACCGAACTACGGTGTCTTCGATGAGGACCGCTACTTTCAGGCGGGGGCCGACCCAGGGGTGCTCAAGCTGGGTGATGTGACCTTCGGCGTGAGCATCTGTGAGGATATCTGGTACCCGGCGGGCCCTCCGGAGATCCAGGCCCTTCAGGGCGGCGCGCGGGTGTTGGTGAACATCTCAGCCTCTCCCTATCACGCGGGTAAGGGCAATGCTCGTGAGCAGATGCTCAGGACCCGGGCCGCGGATAACGCCGCGGTGGTGGCTTTCTGCAATCTGGTAGGGGGGCAGGATGAGCTCGTCTTCGACGGGCGCAGCGTGATCGTGGATGAGCGGGGTGCGGTCCTGGCGCGTGGCGCGCAGTTCGAGGAGGACTTCATCGTCGCCGACATCGATCCGGACGCGGTCTTCCGTTGGCGCCTCCACGAGCCCCGCTACCGCAAAGCCGCACCCAGTGTGATGCCGGCGGTCAGCCTGCCGCCTGACGCGACGCGTGCCCCCACGGGGGATCAGCGGCCTTCGCTGCATCTTGTGGAGCCGCTGCCGCACCTGGCCGAGATCTACGGCGCGCTAACGCTCGGGGTCCGGGACTACGCGCGTAAGAACGGCTTCAGCAAGGTGGTGTTGGGACTTTCGGGGGGTGTAGACTCCAGCCTGGTCGCCTGTATCGCGGCGGACGCTTTAGGTCCTGAGAACGTCACCGGCGTGTTGTTGCCATCGCGCTACACGGCGGATATGAGCAACGACGACGCGATGACACTGGCGCAGGCGTTGGGCATCGCGACGATCACGATCCCCATCGAGGGCGTCTTCAAGGCTTACCTCGAGACGCTAGAGGGGCCCTTCGCCGGGACCGAATGGGATGTGACTGAGGAGAATATCCAGGCCCGCATCCGCGGCAACCTGTGGATGGCGCTCTCCAACAAGTTTGGGTGGCTCGTGCTGACGACGGGTAACAAGAGCGAGATGGCGGTGGGCTATGCCACCCTCTACGGTGACATGGCGGGGGGCTACGCCGTGATCAAGGATGTCTTCAAAGACACCGTCTACGCCCTATCACGGTGGCGGAACACGCAGGGTGCTGCGCCGGTGATCCCCGAGCGGATCCTGACGCGAGCGCCCTCGGCAGAGCTACGGCCCAATCAGAAGGACAGCGACTCCTTGCCGGAGTATGAGATCCTCGATCCCATTCTGCGTGCCTATATTGAGGAGGACAAAGCCCCTGAGGACATCGTCAGGGAGCAAGAGGCGTCCGAGGCTGTCGTGACGCGCGTCATCCGGATGGTCGATCGCGCCGAGTTCAAACGACGGCAGGCGCCGCCGGGTGTACGGATCACCACGCGGGCGTTCGGTAAGGACTGGCGCCCGCCGATCACGCAGCGGTTCACGCCCTAGGCGGGATGCGTGACTCGCATGGGACGCCTACCTGACATAGGCCGCAGCCGTAGCCTTCGAAGCCGTAGGCCTGGGCGACATAGGCTGCCGTTCCATCCAGGTGGGCTGCGCATCTGATCTTGTCGTGGCCCGAGGGGGAAAGCGCCCCGACGGGGCAACGGTCGATGCACTCACCGCAGGTGCCGTCCGTGTAGTAGAGACAGTAGGCGTGATGGTCGGTGTAAGGACGCGGCGTCGGGGGCACGGCGAGTCTGACGACGACGGAGCCGGCGCGCATCGCTTTGCCCACAGGTGTGATCAGGCCATCGCAGAGACCGAAGGTGCCCAGACCTGCGGCATAGGCGGCGTGACGTTCTGACCAGGTGGAGGCATAGACGAACTGCTCCGATGCCACGACCTGCCACGCTGAAAGCTCCATCGGGGCGACCGACGGATAGCCGGCGCCCGTCAAGGCTGCCGCGACATCGTTGCGCAGTTGGTGGTTGAACCGCTCACCATAGATGCGGGTCCGTGCCCAGCGCTCGGCAGGGTAGACGCTCTGAGCGCGTTGGTCTCGCTTGGTCGCCTCGGTTTGGGGCAGGACCCAGGAGATGACGGTGAGGTCCTCGGGCGTCACCGCCTCATCCGGATCGAACCGGTGCCCGATCAGCGTAAGTTCTACTGTCTGGACTTCTTTCCCTACCCGTCGGGTGCGGGACTGAGCGTGGGTCACGGGCGCAACTACGTACCCTCCGACGTGGTCGCACGTTACCACCGGACGCGCGGGGAGGCGGTGCTGCACCCGATGGGGTGGGATGCCTTCGGCCTCCCGGCGGAGAACGAGGCGATGAAGCGCGGGGTACACCCTGCCGAGAGCACGACGCGCTATGCCGCGAACTACAAGCGACAACTGGAGCTGTTGGGTTGCTCCTATGACTGGGACCGGGAGATCAACTCGTCGGCCCCGATCTACTATCGCTGGAACCAGGCCTTCTTCCTGATGCTGGTCCGTCGGGGCCTGGCCTACCGCGCTGATGCGCCGGTCAACTGGTGCGAGATCTGTCGGACGGTGCTGGCGCCGGAGCACGAGCTGGCTCTGGCGGTGAGCACACGCGAGCAGCGTTCCGAAGTGCGGTCTACCATCGAGCGGGCCACACAGCACAGTGATCTGGAGCGACGCAGCGGAGATCCCGATGGTGTGGCGACCGGAGCGACCGCCGCGTTGCCGGACGGTTCGCGTGTGCCGATCTACGTGGCCGATTTCGTGCTCGCGGACTACGGCACGGGCGTCGTGATGGGCGTACCGGCTCACGATGCTCGCGACTTCGCCTTCGCCCGCAGGCTAGGCCTGCCCATCCGGCGGGTGATCGCCCCGTGTGACGCGGACCTGCCGGATGCTCTGCCCTTGACCGAACCGGGCGTGGTGGTGGGGTCGGGACGCTTCAGCGGGATGGACTCGGCGACGGCCCAGGTGGCTATCGCAGCGTGGCTTGAGGACGCGGGTGTCGGACGACGTGCCGTGCACTACCGTCTGCGCGACTGGTTGGTCTCCCGCCAACGCTACTGGGGAACACCCATTCCCATCGTGCACTGCCCGGCGTGCGGGGTGGTGCCGGTGCCGGAGGAGGAGCTCCCGGTCATCCTGCCGGCTATCGCCGACTACCGACCGCGGGGTGACGGGCGCTCGCCGCTGGCGAACGTGCCGGCGTTCGTTGCCACCTCGTGCCCGAGGTGTGGTGGCGAGGCCGAACGCGAGACGGACACGATGACGGGTTTCGTCTGCTCCTCGTGGTATGCGCTGCGCTTTGCCGATCCCCACAACGAGCGCGTACCTTTCGCGCCGGAGCAGGTGAGCCGGTGGCTGGCCGTCGATCTCTACATCGGGGGCGCTGAACATGCTGTCAGCCATCTGCTCTACGCACGGTCTTGGACCAAGGCGTTGGCCGATGAGGGACTGATCGACTTCAGAGAACCCTTTCCAAAACTGCGCAGCCAGGGTGTCCTGCACGTCCGGGATCAGGAGACAGGCTCAGTCGAACGGATGTCCAAGTCGAAGGGTAACGTGGTGACGGGCTGAGAGGGGGAGCGCAGAAGCCACCTGGACGGCCATACAAAGGCGCCCGACACACGGGTCGGGCGCCTTCAATACCCCTGCCGCGACTTGAACGCGGGCTCCTGGCTTCGGAGGCCAGTGCTCTATCCAACTGAGCTACAGGGGCGCGCAGTGAGGTGGGATCAGCACCGCACCACGCAGCTATTCTACCACAATCGAGCGCCTGCACAAGGTTCGCCGCTGGTTGTCGGGGTAGGCCGCCGGAGTATAATGGCGTTAGTGATGGAGGGCAACACCGAGTACGTCCATGCCAGACCAAGGTCGGGTGGCTTCGCCAAGGCCAAGCAAGGTTCGATTCCCTACACCAGGAGAGCTGGAGCGCATGAAGTCTTCGCCAAGGATCCACGGGTGGACGTTGTTGATCTGGGTCATCTTGCTGTCCGGGTGTCTGGGGACGTCGCAGCCCTTCAAGGATGACTTCTCCGATCCTGCAAGCGGCTGGGGTGCCTCCTCGCACGAGACCTATGTGCGCGGTTACCAACAGGGCCGATACCTCTTTCAGATCGATGTGCCACGCTGGTTCGTGTGGGCGACGAGCGGGCGCGCCTACGATGATGTGCGTCTCTCCGCTGTGGTGCGCTCCTCGGGGCCCTCTGACGATCACTATGGCTTGCTCTGCCGCTATGATGAGGGACAGGCCTACTATTTCGCCCTCAGCTCCGATGGTTATTATGCGATCTTCCGCAGAGACGAGGAAGGCGAGCTGCTCCCCCTGACGGGTCGAGCGATGTTGCGTTCCTCGGCTATCCATATGGATGGTACGGATAATCGGATCGTGGCGGTGTGTGAGGGTACGACGTTAACACTCAGTGCCAACGGGGAGGTCGTCGCGCAGATCGATGATGACGTGCTCAGTAAGGGCGATGTGGGCATGGCGGCGGGCACGGTTTCGGCGGGTGGGGCAACGGTGTGGTTTGATGATTTCGAGGCGAGAGAGCCATGAAAGCTCGATGGGCTGTCCTGCAAGACGCAGTGCGCCGGTTGACCGAGGGTCGGGTGAGCCTGACGGGAGCAGCCGTCTTTACCCGTGGCGTAAGAGCAGGGGGGTGGATGGGGCAAGCCCTGCTGCTTCTGGCAGCGATGGCGATCTATGGCTGTGCGGCCGCAAGCGTGACACCAGTGGAGGCGTGGCGTGTGCACTTCGACGACGACGCGGGTTGGGTAGCGAGTTCGGACACTATCGCTGATGTGGCGATTGAGGATGGGCAGCTGCGCATTCACGTGTACAACCCTGGGCAGATCGCGTGGGCGTTCTCTGAGGGTACCTGGGGCGATCTCCGCCTGACAGTGGAGGCGACGCAGATCTCGGGTCCGCACGACAACGAATATGGTGTGCTGATGCGGATGAAGGACGATCAGCATTTCCTGGCGTTCTCGATCAGTGGTGACGGCTACGCGCGGGTGGCGCGCTTTGAGAACGGACGATGGACGGTGGTGGGCCCGGATTGGGTTCCCAGCGATGCCGTGCTGCAGGGCGAGGCAACCAACAAGCTCGAGGTCATCGCTCAGGGGACCACCTACGACTTCCGCGTTAACGACCAATCGGTCCTTCAGGTCGAGGATCCGACCCTGGCGCAGGGACGCATCGGCGTCTATGCCGGTGCGTTCACGGAGGGCGACGTTGTGGTGGCCTTTGACAACCTCGATGTCGAACCTATTCCCTGATGTGGGGCGCCGGTTCGTGCCGGAGGGTCGGCTTCTCGCCCGGTCGTGGGATCGTCTTCATCAGAGCGGTTAGGTGAGTTTGCGCATCTACGTGGAGGCGATGGGCTGCCGCCTGAACACGGCGGAGGCAGAGGTGTTGGCGCGGCGGTTCGCCGGGGCGGGCCACGAGGTCGTGGATGATCCCGCCCGGGCCGAGGTGATTGTGATGAACTCCTGTGCCGTCACCGCTCAAGCCGTCCGCAAGACCCGCCGCCGTGTGCGCACCCTCCATCGCGCTAACCCCATCGCCGAGATCGCGATCACCGGATGCTGGGCAACGGCGTCGCCCGACGTCATCGGCAAGATGGATGGGGTCCACTGGGTCGTGCCCAATGCCGCCAAGCACGAGGTCGCCGGGCATATCCTCGGTCAGGACCGTGCGCAGGAGACGGCTCCTTGGGCGCCCGGGCGATGGGGGCACACGCGCGCCTTCATCGGCATTCAGGACGGTTGTGACCATGCCTGCACCTATTGCGTCACGCGCTTGCTGCGCGGTCCGGCGCAGAGCCGACCGCCGGACGAGGCTCTCGCGGAGGTACGCCACGCCGTTACCCAGGGAGCTCAGGAGGTGGTCCTGACCGGTGTGAGTCTAGGGGCCTACGGCTATGATCTGGGCCTCGATGACGGATTGGCGTTGCTGGGGCAGCGCATCCTGGCGGAGACGGCTCTGCCGCGGCTGCGCTTCTCGTCGATCGAGCCCTGGGACGTAAGCGAGGCGCTGGTCGATCTATGGCGCGATCCCCGCGTGTGCAGGCAGCTCCATCTGCCGCTTCAATCGGGTTCGGACGGGGTCCTGAAGCGGATGGGCCGGCGCATCACAGTTGACGGCTATCAGGCACGGGTGGCGGCGATCCGGGAGGTCTCCCCCGACATTGCATTGACAACCGATCTGATCGCGGGTTTTCCCGGCGAGACCGAGCAGGATTTCCGCGCTACCGTGGCGTTCGCCGAGGCATGCGGGTTCGCGCGGCTGCATGTCTTTCCCTACTCGGAGCGTGTCGGGACGGCGGCGGCGCGGCTGCCGGGGCAGGTGACCGCCGGTACCCGGCGGGATCGCGCGCGGGAACTGCGGCGTGTGGGATGCCGACTGTCTGCTGCCTACCGAGCGCGGTTCGTGGGGCGGGTGCTCCCGGTGTTGTGGGAGCGGCGGGATCGCGAGGGGCGCTGGGTCGGGTGGTCGGATAACTACATCGAGGTGCGGGCTCATTCGGAGCGGGAGTTGTATAATCGGGTGACCAAGACGCTGTTGACCGGGGCCGGCGGGACCTGTCTAACCGGCGAGGTTGAAGTGTGATGTTTTCGCGGTCGGCTGGTGATGTCGCATTCGGCGGCGAAAGCGTGGTCGCGGTTGTGTTCTGCTTGACTTCGTCAATGGCCGGAACTTGTGATGCTCTTCCGGCGTCATGAACCATGGGGCATCGCCAGGTGGACGTTTGTCGACGAGGAGCATTCGGTAGGACTTGATGACCTCCGTGGTGGTTGTGGTTGTCGGAACCAACGGATGTGGTACTCTACGTGCTGCCTCCGTTGGGATGGCTGAGATCAGACCATTTCTAAGCACAAGGAGCAGACTATGAAATCGCTATCGGGGCGAGCTACTCGCCAACTCGTGCTGGGCTTGACGTTGTTTGTCGCTCTCGCGGTCGTGGGTGTGCTGCTGGGGTTGACCCAGACCGCCCGGGCCAGTGTGGCGTCGCTTGAGACCTCCACGAAGTCCGCATCGCCAGAACAGGCCTCTCCAGGTAGTGTGATCACCTACACGATCGTTGTGAGTAACAACTCGTCATCACCTGTGTCGAATGTATTGGTGATGGATGCGTTGCCGGATGAGGTGACTTATGTGGGGGATAGCGCTCGCTCAGTGCCAGAGGGTGCCGGTATACTCACATTCGATTACCCGAACTATCGTCACATTACATTCACCATTGCAACCGTTCCGGCCAATTCGGAGGTTAGGCTGTTGTTCAAAGCCGTGGTGGATCAGGAGCTTGCTCCCGATACGGTGTTCACTAACACGGCGATCATTAGTGATAGCGTGGCCGCACTGAGTCGCGATGCTACGGTGACCGTCGAGGCACCTCCTGAGGTCGTCATCAAGTCGCCTTGGGACAACCAACTGATCACCGAGCGCGGGCAGTTGGTGGTGAGGGGGCGGTCGTGGACCGCTGATCAGACGCCCGGCTTCCCGGGCAAGCCTGTGCTCTCCACGATCTACAGTCCCGGCGAGGACTTCTACTTGATTCAGTGGGGGCCGGTCGATGGCGCGTTAGCTTACGTTCTGGAAGAAGCACGTGATGCTCATTTCGCCGATATCACGGAGACGCGTGATCCGGCTACGACAAATCTGGCGAATCCAAGCGCATACTTCTCCGGTAAGGCCGCGGGCACCTATTACTATCGCGTGCTGGCGCGCAATGCCTACGAGGGTCTCTGGAGTGATCCGATCTCGGTGACGGTGACCTCGGCGGGGACGGCTTCTGTGCAACCTCTCAGCGCCGATGCTGCGCTCTACCAGCCGGTGATCAGGGTCAACATCAAGCCGGTCGGCGGCACCGATAATTGGCAGACGGCGACGTCTGTGACGCCCAACCTTGGCGGCTGGTGGGATTGGACCTACAGCTGGGACCTCCCCGAAGAGGACGACGTCCAGTATGTGGTTCAGGCTCGTGCTGAGGATCTGACGGGGAACTATGATACTGACGCGATCGATACGGTCACCGTCACCATCCGCAACGGCAAGACGGTCATCTACTTGCCGATCATCACCAAGCGGTATCCGCCGGTGCCCTACCCACCGACCCTCACGAAGCCCAGTGACGATGGCGCCGGCACCTACACGCTCGCATGGACGTATAATCACACATCGCTCTTCCCGACCCAGTACCGGTTCCAGGAAGCTACCGATGCCACCTTCACCAACCTGACCATCGACCAGATCAGGACCTCGCCTCAGATCTTCACGGAGAAGGCGACCGGGACGTACTACTACCGGGTGGCGGGTGTAAATGCTGCCGGGTTGGGTGAGTGGAGCAACGTCATCACGGTGAGCGTGGTGCGAGGCTACTTCGACGATTTCTCCAACAACAACAGCGGCTGGCCGCGATCGGTGGTCCGGGAAGACGGTCGTAACGTGTTCGATCGGGCGTATGAGGCCAGTAACGCGACTTATCGGGCCAAGATTATGCTGAACACCGATGGCCTGAACAACTACCGCGTAGGTACGGTCAGGGCGCCGTGGGAGAATCCCTATGGGGCGTATGAGGTCGAGGTCCAGCACTACTTCGCGCGAGCCGGCGACCAGGCTGCCGATCCGATGGCCGGCAAGGGCGGGCTGATCTTCGGTGGTAACGCGAACCTGACCACTTTCTATGTCCTGGAGTGGAACTTTGAGGGCCACTGCGCGATCAGCAAGTACGTCAATGCGGGCGCCCCGCTCTCAGACCCTCGCTTCACGACGCGGATCTCGTTTAAGAACTGGGGACCCTGTGGCCCCGTGAAGAAGGGCTACGATCAGGTGAACACGGCACGCGTGGTCGTCGAGGACAATCGAGCGACGGCCTACATCAACAACCAGTCCATCGGCAGCTTCACCGATAACGATCTTCGCTCTCTGCACCATGTCGGGTTCCTGACCGGCGCGTGGGAGCGCACGCCGGTGGAGGGTCGCTTCGACAACTTCAAGGTGACGCCGCGATAGACACCTAACTCAGCTGACTCGAGGGACAGGCGGTGGTTCACCCCTGATCGCCTGTCCCTCAGGTCTTCCTCAACCTCGACCACGTGGGGTGGCATCGATGCCTTTCAACGGACCTCAGACGCCCAAACTCTCAACGGCTTTCTGCATCGTGGTTCTTTTCCTAGGATTCTTGGGGCCATCGGACCACAGGGCGTCCGCGTTCGGATCCGATGTGACGATCGCGACACGTGAAGATGTGCTCACTCATACGCTCTTTCTTCCTCTCGTGCGTCGCCGATCATGGGTCTACTATGACGACTTCAGCGACCCCAATTCCGGCTGGTATGTAGGCGCAGCGCTGCGCCATAATGACTTCTGTGACTGGATCAATGGTGGGTACGGGTGCAGCGGCCTGCAAGAGGTCGCCTACATGACTTATGTCAACGGCAACTACCGCTTCTATATACCTTTGACGTGGCACGGCGGAGGCCAAGTCGACACATGGTTCGTCTGGCCCGTGCAGGCGGCGCCCCTGCCGGATGACTTCTATCCTCTTCCGGAGCGTTACTGTGTGGAGGCTCGTGGACGCTTCTCGAGCTATGAGGGAGTCGACTATCAGCCCTGGTGGGCGCACTGGGGCATCGTCTTTGGTGCCGATGAGGATTTGTCTGAGCTCTACACGTTTCAGGTCAATGCGAACCACGATATGGCGGTCCTGCGATATGAGAACTACACTTATCCGGGTAACCGCCAACCGATGGATGGCAGCAAGGTCAATGTCGAGAGCGCCCTGGTCGCTTGGTCGGGGGATATGAAGGACTTGATCCCCACCCATCGGTACAACACGTTGAAGGTGGTCGTTCGCGGTGAGCTGGCGGACGTCTACATCAACGGTAGACATATGGATAGTGTCAGCATTCGGCGCATGCCGCGAGAACGCGTCGGCCTGACCGGTGGGTCGTGGGAGGTCACGCCGGTGCAGGTCGACGTCGACTACTTCCGCTACACGGCTGCCTGTGATGGTTGAGGAGCGTGAAGGGAGCTGGAGATGAGACGCAGGGTTGGGCTATCTTTGGCGGTCGGGAGCCTGGGTCTCCTGCTGCTGTTGAGTATTGGTCTGTTATCGGGACGCGTGCCGGCATCGGGGACGGCTCACCGGCAAGGCGCGGAGAGCATCTACACCGATACGTTCACGACGCTGTCGGGCTGGCAGGTGACCGAACGGACCAACACGGGGTACCAGTGGGGGCTCGCGTCCTACTCACGGACGGTGGGATCTGCTGTGATCGCCGACCAGGGGCTGTGGGCTGCCGGTGGGGGCGGTCTGGGAGACGCTCAGACATGGTTGACGGGTAGCTATACGCCGGGGATGATGACCATTGCCGTGATCGGGCCCTTCGAGCTTGAGCAACCGACCGCTGAGGTTCGGTTGAGCGCTCAAGTCCAGAACCGCATCGCGGACGGCGACCAACTCCATATCGCGTTGTCAACTGACGGCCTGAATCCGCTACCGGAACACGATATCGCCGTTCCCGGCGATCCGGATGCATGGCAGGAGGTCACGCGTTCCGCCGGCCCCTTCCCGACAGGACAGCAGGTGTGGATCTACCTGCGCTTTGTGGCGATCTCCGGAGAGGTCGATCGTGGCCCGCTTGTCGATGATATTCTACTGGAGGCAGTCTACAGCCACGATGTCTACCTGCCGCTGGTACGCCTTGATCCAACGCCGACGCCGACACCGATCCTGACCTACATAGATGATTTCCGCGACGCTAGCAGCGGGTGGAAGACCGGCTGGGCTCTGCGGCACAATATCTATGAGCGTGATGGCGTTTTCTACGATCGTTGGGAAAACGTGGCACATCTCGGCTACGTCAACGACCACTATCGGGTCACGGTGCCGATGGATTGGCGGGGTGGCAGCGATGTGTTTACCTGGTTTGTCTGGCCCGCGGAGATCGCCCCGCTCCCCGCCGCGGCTGTACCGTTGCCGGATAGCTACTGCGTCGAGGCGCGAGCTCGATTTGCGAACTCCTGGGCCGAGGAGCAGCCCTACATGGCGCGGTGGGGTGTTGTGTTTGGCGCCAATGCGACCCAGTCGGGCGACGACCTCACCGAGATCTATACCTTCCAGATCAACGCCAACCACAAACTGGGCATGCTCAGATATCATAACTATATCTACCCGGGCGATCGGCAGCCCATCGATGGGCGTGAGGAGAATGTCGAGATTGCGCTGTACCGCTGGCCCAATACGCCCAACCCGCATTGGTCCTCGACCTACTTCGGGAATCCGAGCACATCTGACTACAATATCTTGAAGGTCTGGGTGCACGGGACCAAGGCGGACTTCTACGTCAATGGGGCGCGGATCACGTCGACGGACATCGGTGAGATGCCGCGCGTCGGCGTCGGCGTGACCGGAGGCTCCAATGAGATCACACCGGTGGAGGTCGACTTCGATTACTTTCGCTACGACCCAACCTGCACAGGGCCTTGATGGCATCAACTATGCATGCTGAGGGCGCATCGCGTGTGAGGCCACCCGGGCGGCGCCTGCTCGGCAATCTGCTGCGCACGGCGCTGAGCATCATCGCGTTGGCGATTCTCTTCCGGCAGGTCGGCGGCCAGGACCTCCTCTCGGCGCTTAGGCGTGTTGATCTGAGGTATCTGGCCTTGGCTTGGTGCCTTTTCCTGGTCGGGGACGTGATCCGGGTTTTTAGATGGCGGGCGCTGCTGCGGGGGTTGGGGCTGCGCCCGTCGTTTTGGTTGCTGTTCAAGTTGTATCTCGTCGGCGGCTTCTTCAATAGCTTCCTGCCCTCGGGTTTCGGCGGCGACGTCGTGCGCGTGCTGGAGCTGGGACGCGATGCGGAGAACCGCTCTGCGGCGCTGGGCACGGTCGTGGTCGATCGGCTCACGGGGATCCTCTCCCTGCTGCTGATGGGGCTGGTGGTGGTGCCCTTCGCTCCCGGGCTGGCGCCGTGGGTACGCCGGCTCTTTGTCGGCGTGGCGTTCGCGGGGGGCGCCGCAGGGGCGGTGCTGCTTCAAGGACGCCTGCTCCGGCGGATCAGCATGTTCCTTCCACCGCAGCTCTCCCTCGAGGGTCAGGGCAAGCCGGCCCAGGTCTATGCCGCGGTGACCGGCAGCGGGCCGCGCGCGATCTGGCTGGCGCTGTTCTTCTCGACGCTCTTCAACATGGCGAACGTGACCATTCATTGGCTCTGCGCCCGCGCGGTGGGTATGGACCTGAGCCTCAGTTTCTTCTTCGTGGTCGTGCCGCTGCTCTCGCTGACGCTCCTGCTGCCGATCTCCGTGGGTGGACTCGGCGCACGGGATTGGGTGGGCCAGATGCTCCTTGTTCCTACGGGCTTCCTTGAGTCAACCATCGCGGCCTGGACGCTCTCGGTCTGGGCAGTGACGGCCGGGGCGGGCCTGGTCGGTGGCGTGATCTACCTCTGGCAAGGGGTATCGGGGCTGGTGAGGCGAGACGCATGATCACACGACGCGAGCGCCTGATGTCCACGCTGCGGGGAGAGGCTGTGGATCGCCCTGCGGTGAGCTTCTATGAGATCGGTGGCCTGCCCATGGACCCCGATGACCCCGACGCCTTCAACGTCCACAACGGGCCGGGATGGCGCGAGCTCCTGCAGTTCGCCGAGGAGGAGACCGACCTGATTCGCATGCGAGCCCCGACACTGCGTCCGGCGCCCGGGAATTGCATGGAGGCATTCCGCAGGGTCGAGGTCGAGCTACGCGGAGGCTCGCGCTTCACGCGCACGACGTATGAGGTGGGCGGCAGGACGCTGACGTCCCTGACGCGGTTGGATCCCGATGTGGATACGGTGTGGACGCTGGAGCATCTGCTCAAGGGACCTGAGGATGCGGAAGCTTACCTGCAGCTCCCTGACGAGGCCTTCGCCCGCGAGGTGAGCGTCGAGGCGTTGGAGGCCGAGGAGGCGCGGTTGGGGGATGCCGGCATCGTGATGGTCGATATCGCCGATCCGCTCTGCCATGCTGCCGGTCTTTTCTCGATGGCGGATTACACGGTCCTCGCGCTGACCGAACCCGCGCTTTTCCATCGGTTGCTCGAACAGGCGGCGCGGCACGTCTATCCGGTGGTCGAGTCGGTAGCTCGGGCTTTTCCGGGGCATCTGTGGCGGGTGGTGGGCTCGGAGTACGCCTCGGAGCCCCTCTTGCCGGCACGGCTGTATCAGGCGTATGCGGTGCACTACACGCAGCCGATCGTCGAGACCATTCAGCGCTATGGCGGTTTTGCACGCATCCACTCGCACGGGCGGCTGCGCAATATCCTGAAAGACATTGCCTCGATGGGGCCGGCGGGGCTGGATCCGATCGAGCCCCCACCGCAGGGCGACATGACGCTGAGCGAGGTGCGGTGCGCGGTAGGCGAGCAGATAGTGCTCTTCGGCAACATTGAGGCCTCGGAGATCGAGTTGCTGTCGGAGGCAGGGTTCGAGGCGCGTGTTCGCCAAGCGCTTGCGGAGGGTGCGTTGGGCGAGGGTCGGGGTTTCGTGTTGATGCCCTCATCGTGTCCCTATGGTCGCGAGATCTCGCCGCGGGTGATGGCGAACTACCGAACGATGGTGCGCTTAGCTAAAGCCGGATAGAGTCAGGAGGAGATGTGACGACCTACGTAGAACACCCTAAGGAACTCCCGGTCGTGCGGGACGTTGATGTCGTTGTGGTTGGCGGTGGACCTGCCGGATTGGCCGCGGCGATCGGCGCGGCGCGGGAGGGGGCGAAGACGGTGCTCGTGGAGCGGTTCGGTTATCTCGGCGGCACGGCGACAGCGTCGTTGATGGCCTGCATCAATGGCTTCCGCAACCAGGTGGAGCCGGACTTCACGCAGACGGTGCGGGGGATCGCCGAGGAGATCGTACTTGAGCTCAAAGCGATGGATGGCCTGGGCACGAGCCCTTATCCCCAGAAGCCCTACCCCACGACGCCGGGACAGATGGAGTACAGCTATGCCATCGACACGGAGAAGTTCAAGGTCGTCACGCTGAAGCTCTGTGTTGAAGCGGGGGTGGATCTCTTCTTCCACACGTGGTTCGCCGACACGATCGTCAAGGATGGCGTCGTGCGTGGCATCGTCGTCGAGAACAAGTCGGGACGTCAGGCGATGATGGCGAAGGTGGTGGTCGACGCCTCAGGCGACGGCGACGTGGCAGCCCGGGCGGGGGCGCCCTTCCGGCAGACGGTGAAGGATGAGGCGCCGCGCCTGAACGATGCGCTGATGTACCGCATCGCCTTCGGCGCGAAGCGACCCCCGGCGCCCTTCGCCTGCGACTTCGGCAGCCACGCGGTCGTCTGGGGACCGGGCGCGGAGCCGATCGACGGCACGGACGCGGAGCAGCTCTCGCGGGCCGAGGTGGACACGCGACTGCGGGTCTACGAGGACTTCGCCAAGAAGCAGGCGGCGCATCCCGAGCTTGCTGACGCCCACGTGATAGAGACACCCCCGCTGCTGGGCGTGCGCCAGACGCGGTTTGTCGAGGGTGGGTACAAGCTGACGGCAGAGGATGCCATCGAGGGCCGGCGCTTCGACGATGTCGTGGCGATCAGTTCCTGCGCGATCATCCACTACTACGGCTACCGGCGTTACCTCGAACACGAGGGCTACGACATCCCTTACCGCACGCTCGTGCCCAAGAAGGTCGACAACTTGTTGGTGACCGGTCGCTGCATCTCCAGCGAGCAGCAGCCCTACGAGTCGCACCGGGCGATGATCCCGATGATGGCGATCGGACAGGCCTCGGGTGTTGCCGCAGCGCTCTCGGCGCTGCAGGGGGTCAGGCCCCGGGAACTCGATGTGCCTACTCTGCAGCGCGCGCTGATCGCCCAGGGCGCAGAGCTGCGCAAGACGGTAGACTGATTCTACCGTAGTCCCGGCACGAGCAATGGATGTGAACCCCGGGCCGAGGTTGTCAACCTCGGCCCGGGCTGTTGAGCGCCTGACCTGTAGGCAGGTCACAATGGCCTCCGGTGGAGGCACCGCCGCGGGCGACGCCCCGGGACGGCGCCCCCGCAGACGCGGGGGCTGCCGTCGTGATAGGGTGCTATCCGGCACAACTCACTAGGCGCCCCCGCAGACGCGGGGGCTGCCGGCTTGCTTGTGAGGGGTTTCCCGCGCCGTCCTCGGAGTAGGCTGGTCCGGCGGCGAGCCCCACGGATCGCAGATGTGAAGGCGGCGCAGCAGACCGAACGGTGAAACGCAGCTCCCCTGCCCATCCGCCTTTGACAATCCTGACAGCTTGGAGTGTAATGGGGGTGGGGCAGTTGAGTAGCTCTCGGACTCCTCATTGTACCTGCCCCTGCGTGGTCGTCATTCTGTTGTGATGGTATCCTGATCGAGAGGAGGTAGACGATGACCGCACAGAGATCAGAGGCCCTTATCCGTGATCTACTGAGCCGGACAGAGGTGGAGGTCAATGGCAGCAACCCCTGGGACCCTCACGTTCACGACCCACGTTTCTACGATAGGGTCCTTCGCGAGGCTGAGTTGGGCCTCGGTGAGTCCTATATGGACGGCTGGTGGGACTGTGAGGCCATTGATGAGCTGATCACGCGCCTGCTCCTGGCGGACCTTCCAAGCAAGATCAAGGGTAACTGGCGAATCCTCCTGCACACCCTGCGTGCACGCCTGTTCAACCTGCAGTCGCGACGGCGCGCCTTTGAGGTCGGAGAGCACCATTACGACATCGGGAATGACCTCTACCAGGCGATGCTCGACAAGCGGATGAACTACACATGTGGTTACTGGGCGGAGGCGACCACGCTCGACGAGGCCCAGGAGGCGAAGCTCGACCTGGTCTGCCGGAAGCTCTGTCTGGAGCCTGGGATGCGTGTGCTCGAGCTGGGCTGCGGATGGGGCTGCTTTGCCAAGTACGCCGCCGAGACGTATGGCGTGGAGGTGGTCGGCGTCACCGTCTCCAAGGAGCAGGTAGCACTGGGGATGGAGATGTGCGAGGGGCTGCCGGTGGAGCTCAAGCTCCAGGACTATCGCGACGTCTCGGGCACTTACGATCGCGTGATCTCCATCGGGGTGATGGAGCATGTGGGCTACCGCAACTACCGGACCTATATGGAGGTGGTGGATCGCACGCTCAAGGAGGGTGGCATCGCCTTCTTCCACACCATCGGCAGCAATTCCAGCCAGATCAGCGCCAACGCGTGGTCGAACAAGTACATCTTTCCCAATGGGATGCTTCCCTCGATTGCGCAGCTCGGCAAGGCGATGGAGCGACTCTTTGTGATGGAGGACTGGCACAACTTTGGTCCACACTACGACCCGACGTTGATGGCGTGGCACGCGAAATTCGAGGCGGCGTGGCCCGAGTTGAAGGCGCGTTACGATGAGCGATTCTACCGGATGTGGCGCTACTATCTGCTAAGCAGCGCCGGCGGCTTCCGGGCGCGTGCTACGCAGCTTTGGCAAGTGGTGATGACGCGTCCCGGCACGCCACAGCCTGACTGCCGCTGCAGTTGAGGCGTGCGGGTGATCGAGACCGAAGTGCTGATCGTCGGCGGCGGCCCGGCGGGCGCCGCGTGCGCTTGGGCACTGGGGCGGCAAGGTGTCGACTGCGTGGTGCTGGAACGGGCCACGTTTCCACGCGTCAAACTCTGCGCCGGCTGGGTCACACCGGATGTCTTTCACGATCTGGAGCTGGAGCCTGACGACTATCCCTACGGGCTAACGCGCCTCGAGGGACTGCGGCTCTCGGTGGCAGGCCTCAGGCTGCGACTGCCCTCGCGACAGGTGGCGATTCGCAGGGCCGAGTTCGATGCCTTCCTTCTCGATCGCGCCGGTGCACGTGTGATCACCCATCCGGTGCGCGAGATCGCGCCGGCGGGCGACCGGTACGTCGTAGACGGTGCGTTCGCCGGGCGCTATCTCATTGGCGCGGGTGGGACCCATTGTCCCGTGGCGCGCACCTTCTTCGCAGAGGCCAATTCCCGGTCTCCTGATGCCCTGATCGTGACGCAGGAGGAGGAGTTCCGCGCCGAGCTCGCTGATGTACCCGGCGCCCGCACGTGTCACCTTTGGTTCTTTGAGGAGGGGCTGCCGGGGTATGCGTGGTACGTGCCCAAGGTCGACGGCTACATCAACATCGGCGTAGGCGGCAGACTCACGACGCTGAAGGCACGCAACGACACGATTCGGCATCATTGGGATCTGCTGGTCACCAGGCTCGAGGCCTTGGGGCTGATTCGTGACCGTACCCTTGCGCCAAGGGGCCACGCGTATTATTTGCGCGAGCCGCGCCGCGAGGTGCGCGTGGGGAACGCCTTCGTCGTCGGCGACGCGGCGGGGTTGGCGACCGCAGACATGGGTGAGGGGATCGCGCCGGCGATCAAGAGCGGTCTGGCAGCGGCGGCGGCGATTGCGACGGGTACGCCTCACACGGTCGAGGGCATCCGCCGCTGGTCGCAGCCGTGGCCTGTGGCACGGCTGCTTGCGCGGGGATATGGGTGATGCAGGGTAGAGGCGATCGATGCCTTACGATCAGCTGTACTACCCTATGGTCTGGGCCACCAAGTTCAGATCACCGCTGCTGACCTCTGAGGTCGAGCCGCTCGGAGATGAGGTGCGAACCGGTTCAGCGCGACGCCAGCCTTACCTGATCCTCCAGCGCCTTGGGCAGCGCGCAACAGGTGTCGAATCGCTCAGTCCGATAGCCTCGCTGGTTCGCCATCTCGAGCGTCTTGCGTGACGGCATCTCCATTCGGCTGACGCCCGCATCCAGCGCTGCGAGTTCGAGTGCGGTGCGCAGCTCCCGCGTCCGAGGGCGCATGCAGCCCAGCGCAATCTCCGTCTCGGGGAAGTGGGTCACCAACCGCCGGATGACGCCGCCGACCATCTCGGGAGAGGGCGGCGGTGCCTCCGCCATCGGGGTGCCGCGGGTGGGCGAGAAGACGATGACCACGATCGTCTCGGGGTGGGGAGAGCTCGCGAGGGGATCGAGCAACGCAGCCTCGGTGCCGTCGTAGATGGCGACGTGCGGGACGGCGTGCATCCCGGCGTCGCGCAGCCGATGATAGGTCGCCACGTAGTCCTCAGAGGTGGCGTCGAGCCCGAAGATGTCACGAATCGTCGCCGTGGCAGGAATCTCCAGACTGACGAAGTCGATCGCGCCTGCCAGTGCCCGTGTGGTCTCGTCCGACATCAGGCCCGGATGCATGTTGAGGATCAGGCCGGTCTCGTCTTTGGCTTGGAGGATGGCCCGGATCATGGCGGGGTTCTCCAGGTTGAGGATGCCGCCGTCCCGTGAGGATCCGCCGCTGAGTAATGCGCCGATCGCGCCTTGGCGCTTCAGATCGCGGCAGGTCTGCAGTAGCGCTTCCGGCGTCGTCGCCGGGCGCATGCCACGGAGGTAGGCGCGATCGCAGTGGCGACAGCCCAGTTGGCACTGCATCCCCGACAGCGAGATAGGGGGAAACTTCGCGCCGGGTGCGTAGGCTTTCAGGTGTGTGCGGGTTCGTGGTTCGTCCAGCATCTCATAGCTCAGACTCTTTGGGGTTCGGAAAACCCCAAAGGTCTCCGACGTCAGCTGCCACTATGGCTTGCCGCCAAGATGGCGTGCACGATGCCGTCGACGTCGGCGCCGAGCACCTGCACGTCGCCCTCGAAGAAGGCCTGGACGTGGGGCCGTAGGGCCGCCGCATCACAGGGGAGACCCACGAGGCGGGCCTCTAACTCCTCAATGGCCTCCTCGGGGTGCATGAAGAAGTCCCCGTGGATTCGCAGGTCGGCAATCGTAGGTGGTGCCTTCAAGGTGTCGAGCGTCAGCTGCACCCGCAGGAGTTTCCCGCCGGGCACTTTGTAGTCAGCGCTTAAAGATCCACGCGTGGCTTTCATAGCGCTCCTTTCGCAGTTGATCGGCCATCGTCAGTTCCTCGTCACTGAGCTCGCCCGAGATGAGCTCGATGTCGAGGGCGGCGGCGAAGCCGTCGAGCATCGCCTGGGTCACTTGATCGCGATCCACCGTGCCCATTTCGCGCCGGATGGAGGTCACACGCTCCTCGACGCCCGCGATCAGCTTGTCGCGGATCTTCTCGTTGGGGACCTTGAGCAGGGTGAACATCAGGTGGGGATCGACGTCACAGAGCAACGTGCCGTGCTGCAGCACGCCGTGGAAGCGGCGGGTCTGCGCATTGCCGGAGATCTTGCGTCCGGCGACGACGATGTCATTGATCGGGCTGAACGCCGCGGGCATGCCCAGGGATCGGAGTCCGAGCACAAGCCCTTTGCAGAGGAGGTCGTAGGAGTCGAGGACGTTCCGCGGCAACCCGGGGTAGTCGTCGGGCATGGTCAGGGAGTAGGTGATCTCACCGTCGTAGTCGTGGTAGACCGCACCACCACCGGTAAGCCGGCGGATCACGTCGACCCCGCGTGCCTCGCAGGCTGCCAGATCAACCTCCTGCTCCATGCTCTGGAAATAGCCGATCGAGACCGCCGATGGTTGCCAGCGGTAGAAACGCAGCGTGCACGGGGAGTCTCCCGCGACCACGTGCTTGAGGATGGCCTCGTCGATGGCCATATTGGCATAGGCGGGCCGTGCGCCGTGCTGTAACAATCGCCAGGTGTGGGTCATTGGGGCCTCCCTTCAGACGGAAGAGCAACACATGCGCGGCCGTTCGAGCCGAGGCGTCGGATGACGTCGACCACGGTGGTCACTCTCGCGTTTCTGATCTGACTGTCTGCTCATCTGTTCATCTGCTGATGTGTAGATACGTGGCCAGCTCGTGCCGCGCTTGGGTTTTCTCCGCCTGGGTTAGGGGCGCGGCGAAGTTGTACATCGCGCCGCCGGGGCGCTCGTTGTAGTTCGGACGGTTGCAGCTTGGGCAGCCGCTGGTGCGAAAAGGGGCGCCCAGGGAGAGCAGGCGTTCGACGGTCTCGGGATCGGCGTGGATCGCTTTGAGCCTGTCGTGCACGAAGACCATATCGTCGATGTCGGCGTGTCCGCCGATGATCAACGCGCGGGCGAGCTGGATCGCGCGGTAGCGTCCGAGATCCGGCGCGGGCAGCTCGAGCTTGGCGCCGCGCACCGGCGTGAAGGCGAAGAGTGCGACGGTGCAGTGGCGGTCGTGGGCATCCTGGATCCGGCGCACGAGGTCCTTGTCGCTCTCGCCCAGGCCGACGATCAGGTGGACGGATCCGGTGCCGAAGACGTCCACGATCTCGTCGAGGAACGTGTGGTACCGCTCCCAACTGAAGCCGGGCTTGATCGCCGCAAAGGTCCCTTCGGTAGCGCAGTCGAGGCCGATACCGACGCGGTCGACGCCCGCCTCCCTGAGCTTGGGCAGCCAGCCGGGCGCGGTGGGGTTCATGCAAACGGAGATCGGCAGGTTCGATACGGCGTGGGCGCGCCGGACGACCTCGAGGAGGCGCTGCGGCAACGCCGGGTCGAGCAGGGTCTGAAGGCAGATGCGACGAAGGCCGGTCGCGTTCGGCAGGCGCTCCAGGACGTCATCGAGCTCGAACTCGGGCCACGCGACACGCGAGAGAAACTTGGGATCGGCGGTGCTGTCCCGAGCCTGCGCACAGAACTGACATGCACCCAGACAGTGCTCGCCCAGGATGGCGTAGAGTGTGGTGGGCGCCACCTCCATGCGGGTCTCACGCAGCCCCAGGACGACGGCTGAGCCGAGGCTAAGCCGAATCGTGCCGCCGTGTGACCCCGTGTTGGCGTCTGTGTCCACCCTTCCCCCCTCGCTCCGCCGTGATCGTGACGCTAGTCTAGCAGCTTCGGTCACGGGGGCAACTGGCGCCCATCACCGGAGCACGGTGAGCTCGGCTGATGGTCTGGACGTCCTGCGCTTTGTCGGTCCGCCTCTAGGGGGTACAATCGGCCTTGCGATCCGACGCCTTGCGACCGGCAAGGGCCATCATTGTCAACGGAAAGGACTGTCCTGATGAAGATCACGAATGTTGAGACCTACGCGGTCTGGGGTGGGCATCGTAACTTCCTGTTTGTCGTGGTAGACACGGATGAGGGCTATCACGGCGTCGGCGAAGCAGGGCTTACCGGGCGCGAGCTCGCGGTGATCG
>JAXGUU010000011.1:0-27349 GCA_040774145.1 Anaerolineae bacterium | reverse complement strand
GGCGGCGGTGCACTTTGCTGTTAAGGAACCGGAACTTGGAACGTCCTAATCCACCTTATTTTTCCCATTTCGTGGTCTTGACAACGGGGGGCACTTTACGCCGCCAACGCTATGGAGCCGCTGATGCGGCCCTTCGGCAACGCCGTCACCGAGACGGTTGGGGAGCAAATGCCCACAGTGCCGGTACGCGGCATCCCTGCCGACGTGGCGTGGTATGCCTATGCATGCTCGCAGTGCGGCTACTGCGTGCAGGAATGCGATCAGTATTACGGCCGCGGCTGGGAGAGCCAGAGCCCGCGCGGCAAGTGGTACTGGCTCAGGGAATACATGGAGGGACGCGAGACCTGGGATCAGTTCATGGTCGATACGTTCCTGGTCTGCACGACCTGTGAGCTGTGCAACCTGCGCTGCTCGGCGGTCTTGCCGATCGAACCCTCGTGGATGAAGCTGCGCGGCAAACTCATCGAGGAGGACAAGCGAATGACCTTTCCTCCCTTTGAGATGATGGCGGCGGCGCTTGAGGATCAGGGCAACATCTGGGCCGGGTACCGGCGCCAGCGTGCAGATTGGTTCCCTGAAGATCTCAAGGAGAAGCACATGGTCAAGACGGCGAAAGCCGTCTACTTCGCCGGCTGCACGGCAAGCTACGTTGAGCACGACATCGCTATGGCCACGACGCGGCTGCTGGACGAGGCGGGCATTGACTACACCTACGTGGGCCCCAAGGAGAACTGCTGCGGCACGCCGATGCTTGTCGCCGGCAAGTGGGAGCTCTTCGCCGAGACGATGAAGAAGAACATCGCCGCGATCAAGGCCACCGGCGCGGACACCGTGATCACGTCGTGTCCTGCCTGCAATATGATGTGGCGCCATACCTACCCTGAGTGGGCTGAGAAGTTGGGCATAGACTATCCGATCGAGGCCAAACACTACAGTGAAGTGATCTCCGAACGGCTTCGCGAGGGCAGCTTTGCCTTCCCGTCCCCGGCAGGTGAGGCAGAGAGGGTGACCTGGCACGACTCTTGCCATATGGGACGCGTGTCGCACATCTATGAGGCGCCCCGTGAGCTGATCCGGGCCCTCCCCAATGTCGACTACGTCGAGATGCCCTACAATCGGGATGAAGCGCACTGCTGCGGCAGCGTGCTCACACTGATCAAGGAGCCGCCGGTCGCCGCCGAGATCGGCAAGAGTCGGCTGGATGAGGCGCTGGAGGTCGGTGCGCAGAAGGTGTTGGCGGCCTGTCCGTGCTGCGAGTTCCAGTTCCGCGTCAGCCGTGACAAGAAGGACCTCGATGTGGAGATCGTCGACCTCGCTCGCTTTGCCGCTGAGCGGCTGGGCTATGACTTCCCGGATCCCCACCCGGAGGTACAGGCGCAGTGGGCCGTCTTTGAGGCGATGATCGCGCTGATGACGCCTGAGGGGTTCGCGGCGCTCATGGACTCGATGTGGCCCGAGCTGATCGATGCGATGCCCTTCGGGATGGGCAAGATGATGCGCGCGATGGGGCGGATGCCGGGAGCTTTGGGGATGATGAAGCCCCTCTTTCCCGTCCTCTTCCCCCGCCTGCTTCCGATGATGATGCCCAAGGTGATGGACACGATGTTGGATCGTGTCGCCGCGCGCATCCCCATGCCCGACTATATGCAGGCGCAGATGCCCGTGCTGATGCCCCGCGTCATGGATAATCTGATGCCGCACATGGTCGGTGACCTGGTTCCGCTGGTCGCCGATCCGATGATTGCCTACCTCAAGAGCGCGCGTGAATAGGGAGATGCCGGCAGTGCGTGGGTCTCTGTGGGGTTGCTGCTATCTAAGGTGTCATCTATCCGCCGAGGAGGGGCAGGCTATCCTTTTGACGGGCAGATCGGCTATGCTATAATCCAAGATTGGACCCGCACACAGCTTCGAGACTTATTTCGAAGACAGTTTTATAGTCAACCCCGAGGAGGTTTTATATATGGCAGAACGCAAGATGATCACGGTAGATGGCAACACCGCGTGCGCGACCGTTGCACACAAGACCAATGAGGTGATTGCGATCTATCCCATCACGCCCTCGAGCTCGATGGGAGAGTTGGCCGATGAGCTCTCGGCCAAGGGAGAGACCAACATTTGGGGCACTGTTCCTCTGGTTGCAGAGATGCAGGCAGAAGGCGGCGCGGCGGGCGCGGTTCACGGCGCGTTGCAGACAGGCGCCTTGACGACCACCTTCACGGCGTCTCAGGGCCTGTTGTTGATGATCCCGAATATGTACAAGATCGCCGGCGAATTGACCTCCACAGTGTTTCACGTCTCCGCCCGCAGTCTCTCGGCGCAGGCGCTCTCCATTTTCGGCGACCACAGCGATATCACGGCGGCGCGAGCCACCGGGTTTGCCATGCTCGCCGGCAACTCGGTTCAGGAAGCGCAGGACTTCGCGTTGATCTCGCAGGCTGCCGCCTTGGCATCGCGTGTGCCTTTTGTTCACTTCTTCGACGGCTTCCGCACCAGTTCCGAGGTCAACAAGATTGTGGAGCTCTCGGATGCAGAGATCCGCGAGATGATCAGCGATGATCTGGTGCAGGCTCACCGCGAGCGCGCCCTCAATCCCGAGCACCCGGTCGTGCGCGGCACCTCCCAGGGGCCGGATGTCTACTTCCAGGGACGCGAGACCGTCAATCCCTTCTATCTCAACGCCCCGGGCATCGTTCAGGAGGTCATGGACAAGTTCTCTACCTTGACGGGACGGGCCTACAAGCTCTTTGACTATGTCGGGGCCCCCGATGCCGAGCGTGTGGTCGTCCTGATGGGCTCGGCAGCCGAGGTCGTCGAGGAGACGGTCGAGTACCTGGTGGAGAAGGGCGAGAAGGTCGGCCTGCTCAAGGTGCGCCTTTTCCGCCCGTTCAGTGTGGAGCACTTTGTCGGTGTGCTGCCTGAGACGGTCAAGCAGCTGGCGGTCCTCGATCGCACCAAGGAGCCCGGCAGTGCAGGCGAGCCTCTCTATCAGGATGCCATCACCGCGGTCGCTGAGACCGGTCGTTCAATCAAGGTCATCGGTGGGCGCTACGGTCTCTCCAGCAAGGAGTTCACCCCGTCGATGGCCAAGGCCGTCTTCGACGAGATGAAGAAGGAGAGCCCCAAGAATCACTTCACCGTCGGCATTGTCGACGACGTGACGAACACAAGTCTCGACTATGATCCCGCCTTCGATATCGAGGGCGACGATGTCGTCCGCGCGCTCTTCTACGGACTGGGTTCCGATGGGACGGTGGGCGCGAACAAGAACAGCATCAAGATCATCGGTGACGAGACCGATCTCTATGCACAGGGCTACTTCGAGTACGATGCCAAGAAGTCGGGCGGCATCACGGTCTCACACCTGCGCTTTGGCCCGCGCCCCATCCGCCACACCTGCCTCGTCAGCTCGGCCAACTTCATCGGCTGCCACCAGTTCTCCCTTGCCGAGCAGTACGACGTGCTCAGCAGCGCCGTCAAGGGTGGGACGTTCCTGCTCAACAGCCCCTATCCCGCTGAGGAAACGTGGGATCACCTCCCGCGCAAGGTACAGGAACGGATCATCGAGAAGGGTGTCGACTTCTACGTGATCGATGCCTACGAGGTGGCCGGCAAGGTCGGCTTGGGTGGGCGCATCAACACGATTATGCAGACCTGCTTCTTCGCGCTGTCGGGTGTCCTGCCTCGCGATGAGGCCATCGCCAAGATCAAAGAGGCGATCCAGAAGACCTATGGCAAGCGCGGTCAGAAGATCGTGGATATGAACTTCGCCGCGGTCGATCAGTCGTTGGAGAATATGCACAAGATCGAGGTGCCCGCCGGGGCCACCAGCGATCTGGCGATGCGTCCTCCGGTCAAGGGCGATGTCCCCGAATTCGTGGCGGCAGTCACCGCCAAGCTGATCCAGCGCGAGGGCGACAGCCTGCCTGTGTCGGCGATGCCGGTCGACGGCACCTTCCCGGTGGGCACCACGCAGTATGAGAAGCGCTTCATCGCGTTGGAGACGCCGATCTGGGAGCCGGATATCTGTATCCAGTGCGGGAAGTGCGCAATGGCGTGTCCTCACGCCGTGATCCGCATCAAGGTCTATGACCCTGAGGTTCTGGAGAACGCGCCGGAAGGCTTCCGCGCCACTGAGGCTCGCGGACGCGAGTTCTCCGGCAAGATGTTCACGGTTCAGGAGAGCATTGAGGACTGCACGGGCTGCGGCCTCTGCGTTGAGGCCTGCCCGGCGAAGGATCGCGAGAATCCGAACCGCAAGGCCATCAATATGACGTCGGTGTTGGATATCCGTGAGCGCGAGAGTGGGTACTGGGACTTCTTCCTCAACGAGATTCCCGACGCCGACCGCACGGAGCTCAATCTCAAGACGGTCAAGGGCTCGCAGCTCTTGCAGCCGCTCTTCGAGTTCTCAGGTGCCTGCGCCGGCTGTGGCGAGACTCCCTACGTGCGGCTGCTGAGCCAGCTCTACGGTGACCGTGCCGTGATCGCCAACGCGACGGGCTGCTCGTCGATCTACGGCGGACACATGCCCACCACCCCCTACACCACCGATCCCCAGGGCCGTGGTCCCGCCTGGAATAACAGCCTATTCGAGGACAATGCCGAGTTTGGCTTCGGCTTCCGCCTGACGCTGGATAAGCAGGAGGAATATGCGCGTGAGTTGTTGACGCAGTTCGCCGGTACGCTGGGCGACGACCTTGTCGACGCGCTACTCAACGCGGAGCAGCAGACCGAGGCCGACTACGCCGCACAGCGCGAGCGCGTAGCGCAATTGCGCATCCGCTTGGCCGAGGACGACAGCCCCAAGGCTCGCGATCTGCTGAGCCTCGCCGATGTCCTCGTGCGTCGCTC
Organism: Anaerolineae bacterium; assembly: GCA_040774145.1. Lineage (GTDB taxonomy): Bacteria > Chloroflexota > Anaerolineae > B4-G1 > SLSP01 > PWVB01. Next base: position 22,498 of record JAXGUU010000011.1, on the reverse strand, counting down.
GGTTTGGATCCTTGGGGGTGACGGGTGGGCCTATGACATCGGCTACGGTGGCCTGGACCACGTCCTGGCTCAGGGCCGCAATGTCAACGTGATGGTGCTCGACACACAGGTCTACTCCAACACGGGCGGTCAGATGTCCAAGGCGACCCCGCGCGGCGCCGTGGCCAAGTTTGCCTATGCCGGTCGCGGCTTGCCCAAGAAGGACCTGGGGATGATCGCGATGACCTATGGCAATATCTACGTGGCGCAGGTCGCGATGGGCGCGAACGATGCTCAGACGCTACGGGCTATTCAGGAGGCCGAGTCCTACGAGGGAGCCAGCCTGATCATCGCCTACAGCCACTGCATCGCCCACGGCATCCCGCAGATGAAGCTCGGCTTCTCACAGCAGAAGGCCGCGGTGGACTCAGGGGCCTGGATGCTCTATCGTTATGACCCGCGGCTGCTTGCGGAAGGCAAGAACCCGCTGCAACTCGACTCACGAGAGCCGAAGGCGGATATCAAGGACTACATGTACAACGAGATCCGCTTCCGCACGCTGCTGCAGTCGGAGCCTGATCGCGCCGAAAGCCTGCTGAATCTGGCTCGTGCCGATGCCAAGGCGCGGTGGCAGATGTACAAGCAGATGTCGGAGATGGATTACAGCTGGGCAGCCGCTGACTAACCTCGTTTCCGGTTGTCAGCGTCCGGAAGCTGGACGAGCTAACCCAAGAGCCCCACGGAATCTCCGTGGGGCTCTTGGCTTGGTGTGGGCGCCGGCCTATGACGTCGCCAGCAGTTGCTGGAGGATGGGCTCGGCTTCGAGGATGTGGTTCACGGCAAAGTCGATGCCATGGGTCGGCTTGGCTCCACGCTTCACCAGGACCGTGTGCATCCCCACCTGGGTTGCGCCCGTCAGGTAGCTGGCCTGATCATCGAGCATCACGCATGCCGGTCCGGGTAATGACAGTGTCTGCAGTACCCACTCGAAGGCAAAGGGATCCGGTTTGCTTCGATAGCCTACTGACCTGACGTCGAAGATGGCCTCGAAGTGATGGCGGATGCCCAATTGCCGCGTCACCCGCTCGGCCCAGTCGGTGATGCTGTTGGTGAAGATCGCCTTGGGCGCCGGCAGGGATGTCAACATCGCGTCCAAGGCCGGGTCGGGTGACAGATAGCGTGAGACGTCAACGGCGTGTACGTCATCGAGATAGGCGTCGATGTCGACCTCCGGATGCTCGTTGTGCAGCCCCGCCATCGTCGTGCCGTACTGCTGATAGTAGCGCCTGCGCAGGGACTTAGCCTCGGCAAGGTCGATGCCCAGTGCGTCCGCCGTCCACCGCTCGATGCGGCCTCCGACCTCGTTGAAGAGGCCGGAGGCGTTGGTGTAGAGGGTGTCGTCCAGATCGAAGAGCAGGTACCTGATGTCTGCCATCCTACAGGGAATCGTCCAGCGGGAGCGCGACCAGGCCGCTTATGACCTTGGGGAAGAAGTCCGTGGACTTCTGAGGCATACGCTCGTTCGCTGCTGTGCAGGCGCGAATCTGATCCATTCGCGTGGGATTGAGCAGGAAGAGGAAGTTCGCCTCGCCCCGGTCCACCGCCTCGATCCCCGGGAGGGGGTCGCGAAGATAGGTGATGTTCTCTTTGCGCTGGACGCTTTCCTTGCTCAGGCCCATCTGCTGCTCGATGATCTGCTCGTGCAGCACAGTCACATCCAGTGCGCGGAAGTGGGGGTCGCGACCGGGCAGCAGCTCGTCCATCACGGCAAGGTCCTTGAGCGTCAGCACCGAGAACGAGCCGGCGTAGAATCCGTACCGAGGGTGCTCGGGGACGGCTTCCTCCAGCACCTCGAAGACCTCGTTGAGGGAGGCGGCGGCCTTGATCTCGAACATCGCCCCGAGGGCGGCAAGGAGCTCGTGGCTGCTCATCGTCGTATACGAATGGATCAGGCGATGGGTGGGCAGGATCGCGAGCCCCGGATCGTCCATGCTGACCATCGTTGTCAGCACGTAGTTGAAGGCAGCGTTCGCGGGCGCATCCGGATGCAGCTCACGCATCGCGTCGCGGTAGGCCAGGGCCGTTTCATAGCGGTGATGCCCATCAGCGATGATGATCGGTCGGCAGTTTGCCATTTCCGCGACGACGGTCTCGATGATATCGGGGTCGTTGATGACCCAGAAGTTCTGCTCAACCTCCGGTTCGATAATCGGGTCGTGGACAATGGCCGGCATGTGGGTGTCGAGGAAGGGCTGCAGGGCTGCGTTGATCGTGCGTAAGCGGTCAGGGTAGAGGGTGAAGATGTGTCCCCAGGCGGTCTCCGTTGCTTTCGTGAGCTTGAGTCGGTCTACTTTGGGGCCTTGGAGTGTGTGTTCGTGGGGAAGGACGTCGCCCTCGTCGAAGCGTGTGAGCTCCAGCGCCGCCGTCAATCCCCGCCGGACGTGCTCGACACCGTCAGGTGTCGTAAACCGCTGTTCCAGAACATAGAGTACCGGCTCCGGGTCGCGGATCAGGATCTCCTCGGCGCTCCAGTTGCGCTTATAGCCCAGCGCGCGTGTGTAGACGTTGTTCTCGTCCGAGTCGTTCGGTGTCTGCATCCCCTGGATGATGCGCACGATGTTGTAGGCGGACTGCTGGTAGTAAAGCGCCTGTTCCTCTGCGTGAATGCGGTCATAAGGCGCCGCGATCACGTCGGACAGGTCGCAGAACTTGTCCGGATTGTAGCGTAGCCCGCGAAACGGTCGAATGGTTGCCATAGATCCTCCCGATCAGGCGAAGTAGGCCTTGGCCAACTTGACCACCTCGCTGCCGACGCGTGCTTGAGCCTCCGCCGTCGCTGCGCCGATGTGGGGTGTCGCGATCACTTGTGGGAGGGCGACGAGCTTCTCCAGCAGCGTGCCCTCCGGTGGCTCTGCACTGAAGACGTCTAGCCCCGCCCCGGCGAGCGTGCCGTCCACCAGCGCGTCATACAGCGCCGCCTCATCGACGGTGCCGCCGCGGGAGGCCTGAATCAGATAGGCTCCGCGCCGCATCTTCGCGAAGGCGTCTTTGTCGACCAAGTTCGCCGTCTGCTCCGTCAAGGGGATGTGAAGGCTGATGTAGTCTGAGGACGCGAGCAGTGTCTCAAAGGAGACCACATCAGGATCCTCGACGAAGGGATCGTAGGCCACGACTTGCATCCCGAGCAGCTTGGCCTTCTCGGCCAGCATCCGGCCGATGCGTCCGTAGCCGATGATGCCCAAGGTCTTGCCGGTGATCTCGGTTCCCTTGAGCGCCTTCTTCTCCCATTTGCCGGCCTTCATACTCGCGTCTGCCACGGTGACGTGGCGTGCCAGGGCCAGCATCATGCCCAGGACCAACTCAACCACCGCATTGCTGTTGGCCTCGGGGGTGTTGCGCACGTCGATGCCTTTGCTTTGCGCATAGGCGACATCGATGCTGTCCAATCCGACCCCGCCGCGGATGATGACCTTGAGGGCCCCGGCCTTTTCGAGAATGTCCTGCCGGACCTTGGTGCGGCTTCGAACGACCATCCCCTCGTACTCGCCGATGATCTCGGCCAGGCCTGCTTGGGTGATGTCGTCACGTACATCGACCTCGATGCCCGCCGCGCGGATCTCCTCGATTGCGCCGGCATCCACCGGATCACAGATCAGTAACTTACCCATGGTGTGCTCCTCTCGTTTTCTGAGGGGACAAGGGGAAAGCTGTGGAAAGCTCTTTAGGCTTTTCTTCTAAGCTCTCCTTGTAAGCTTTTCTATGCCCTTATCCCCCATGTCGTTAGCCCTAGATCCTACGCCAATCCGAGTATGTCATCGATCAGACCGAGGACCCAGTTGATGTCCTCGACGGTCAGATCGCCCATATGCGCGATGCGGAAGGTCTTCTCCTTTAGTTTGCTCCCGTAGCCGTTGGAGATCATCGCGCCGCGTGTTCCGAGCTCCTTGTTCAGGTCGGCAACGCTGATGCCCCGTGTGTTCTTGATGGTGGTGACGGTGTTGGAGAGGAACGCGGGATTCGGGAAGAGCTCCCAATGCTTCTTGGCCCAGTCACGTACGACGTTGGCCATCCGGATGTGGCGCGCCCAGCGCTGTTCAAGGCCCTCCGCCAGGATGTCATCCATCTGTTGATTCAAGGCCTGGATCAGGCTGATGGCGGGTGTCGAGGGGGTCTGGTTTCGCTTGAAGTACTTGAGCATCGTGAGGAAGTCGAAGTAGTAGCCACGGTTGGGCGCCTGTTCCGAGCGCTTGATCGCTCGCTCGCTGACACCCGTGACGGCCAACCCCGGAGGTAGCGCGAAGCACTTCTGGGAGCTGGAGATGACGACGTCCAGGTCCCAGGCGTCAATCTCGATCTTGGTCCCGGCCATCGCGGAGACCGCGTCGACCAGGATCACCGTATCGGGGTGCTTCGCGCGGACCATCGCCGCGATCTCCTGGAGCGGATTCATCACGCCCGTCGAGGTCTCGTTCAAGGTGACCGTCAGGACGTCGTAGTCCCCCTGACTCAAGGCGTCATCAACCATCTCCGGCGTGAACCCCTCTCCCCACTCCACGTCGAGTCGGTCGGCCGGCACGCCGTTCGCCTCAGCGATCTCGTACCAGCGGTCGGAGAATGCTCCGCAGACGGTGATCAATGCGCGCTTCAGCACGGTCTGGCGGAGGGAGCCCTCCATCACACCGGTGCCGGAGGCCGAATAGATGAAGACCGGTTGCTCGGTATAGAGTAATTTCTGGAGTTTCGGCGTTACCTCGGCTTGCAGATCCGAGTATTCCGTACTCCGGTGTCCGATCATCGGCGCCGTTTGTGCGTCCAGAATCGACGCCCGCACGTGGGTGGGACCGGGGATAAATAACTTCTTGGCCATCTCTGTACCTCCTGCTAACTCTCTCGGCTGAATCGACCCATCCGACAACGATCAGGGGCCACTATATCTGAGTAAGGCGTTCTCAGCAACTCTATAATAGGCCCGGCACACCATCAAGGGTGCCGGTCAACCACAACCTCGCGCCGTCCATCACCCCAATCACAAGTGCCGCGAAGACGATACCCCAGACCATCGGCACCCATGCCTCGCGCCAACCTTGGAGCGTGGCGTCACGTCGCGTGATCAGAACGAAGGTCATTGCGCCAAGCAATGTGAACATCGTGACGACGCTCAGGGCGCTGTAGAGCGAGACGGCATAGAGCGCCGGTTGATAGGGCAGGGGTTCCACAAGGAAGATCAGGGCCGCCAGGCCCAGCTCCACCGCCAGCAATTGTGCCATCTCATGCCAGGAGCGCAGCGACCGTGTTTCCTCCCCGTCTGCCCATAGAGACTGGTTGAACGCCGGCACCAGGATCACGCTCATCGCCATACCCATTAAGGTGCCGGAGAGCAGTCGCAGCCACGGTTGCGGTGCGTAGCCAAGGAGGCCCACACCCTCAGGACGCGAAATCCAGCTCTGCAGGATGGTGTGGAACTGACCATCGCTCGTCGTCGAGTTAACGCCGTCCAGGGCCCATAGCGCGGCACAGAGGACCAAGACGATGAGGATAGGCCATCTAGGAAACGCTGTGGAGCGTCGCCTGCGCCACAGCACCCAATGGACTAGGAGGCCGGTCAAGGCGCCGGGAAAGGTGCCTGTACAGCGTTGACAGAGGGGAAGTTGCTGTCCGGCGATCTCAAACGAGTGACTCAGGCGTCGGTGGCAGACCGCTGCTGCGATATAATCCGCCTTCCGCAGGAGACCTCCGGGTGTTCCAAAGACGAGGACGAGGATGCCGATCATGGCCAAGCCGATCCCCAGCCATTTGAGAAAGGAGGAGAACGGCTTCACCATTCAGCCATCCTCCTGTCCGGTGGTACATACTCCGTGGTAGGACCAGAGACGTAGGTGTGATGCGCGCTCTTTGCAGGGGGCGGCGATCCGTCTCGGTGCACGGCGTGAGGCCGGGACCTCAACAGGAGCATAGGTCGAGCCGACGCCAACCGCTGCGTCTGATGCCCTCCATGGGATATCAGCCGGGGGGCATCGTTGCTCCCCTCCCGGATGATCTGCCGCGTGGATCGTCCATGCCGGGCCCCAGATCGCCTCATATTCGCGATTATAGTGGGCTGCGGAGGAAAGGCAAGCCGACTGCTTTCGGGGTGGAGAGGGCTAGAACTCGGACGAGACAAAGGGCACGAAAGCCACACTCGCCAGGCTGATCTTCTGGACTTGCCCCCCCTGTTTCAGGACTTTCCAGAGGACCTGGTAGGTGCCCGATTGGCCGACAGGAATCACCAAGCGTCCGCCGTCGGCGAGCTGTTCCACCAAGGGATCGGGGAACTTGGCCGCTGCCGCGGTGACGACGATCCCATCATAAGGCGCGAAATCCGGCCATCCGGCATAGCCGTCACCCAGCCGGTGATGTACGCTGTATCCCAAGGCGGCAAGGCGCTCCTTGGCGGCTTCGTACAGCTCAGGGATGCGCTCGATGGTGTAGACCTCCATCCCCATCTCCGCCAGGATCGCGGCTTGGTAGCCGGAGCCCGTGCCGACCTCGAGGACGCGATCCCCAGGCTGCAGCGTTAGGGCCTCGCTCATCAGGGCGACGATATAAGGCTGCGAGATCGTCTGTTGATGACCGATGGGCAGCGCGAAGTCCCCATAGGCCCGTTCTGTGTTGCACTCGCCCGCGAAGCACTCCCGCGGGACGGCCTCCATGGCACTCAGCACCCGTTCATCATTCACGCCGCGGCGTCGGATCAGCTCGACCATCGATGTCTGCGGTACCCCGCGCCTCTCTGTCATCCTCGCCTCCCTTTTCGTGGCTCGCCGATCAGCTACTCACAAGCCTCTGGTGCCGGATAGGGGATCTCCCCACGCCAATTCAGGACCGAGCCACCGGATAGAACCCATAGATTCAGGGGAAGTGCTTGACAGTAGTGCCACTCGAAGTGCAGTTCGCCGTGCACGAGTTCCGTCGTGCTGCTGACCTCCTCCAGATAATAGCGATAGTGACCGGCTCCGCCGCTTGCCTGCACCCGGGCGAGCCCCGACCAACGTCCCCTGGTCGGATCCGCACGCCAGCGCACAAGCTGGGGCGTCTCCATAGTCATCGTTAGTGAAACCGTGGGCTCAGGCACAAGGTCTGCTGTCGGGGTCGGGGTGAGGGTGGCGAGGTCATCAACCACAATCTCCAACGGGATGCGGCTGCCGAAGCTTTGGTCGTTTGCCTGCCGCATCTCCCAGGTCACCACGTAGTTCCCGATCTCCTCAGGTGCCGTCATCGGAATGAACAGCTGGATGCTCTCGTCGGGCAGCACGTGGGAGACCGTGAAGACGGAGGGTGCGCCGAGGCGGGTCTCACTGGTGAGATGCAGTGCCGTATCCTCGGGCCAGGGGCAATTCCCGCTGTTCTGCAATGAGATGTGGGCCACTAATGCGGTGCCGGGGGCGACGGTTGATGACGGCGCCAGTCGAACGCGTTCTGCCCGCACACGGGGGGTGCAGACGGGGGTCGGGGTCGGTGTATGAGTGGCGAGAACAAACTCCCTCGCCACCCAGAGTGTGGGTGTGGCGGAAGGTTCGGGGGTGGGAGAGCTTGTGGCGGTCGCGGTCATATGTCCGGGTGCTGCTGTTGCCGAGGGGTTGGGATGGGAGGGTCGCCAGGCCCAAGGCCGGTTCGATGATCTTTGCAGGAGAGCCGTGCCACCGATGATCGCAATGATGAGGGCCAGCAGGCCCCCCAAGAGCAGTCCGGGGCGCCGCCGGACGGCAGGCCGAGCCGTCGGGGTTGCCTCTGCGAGGGGCGAGACGTCGTAGTCGCCGGGCTGCTCCTGCACAGATAGCCGTGCGTCGCTCTTCACCTTCTCGTCAGGCGTGGGCTCGGCGTCGACCGGAGGGGCCGCGGGCAACGGCGTCGGGGTGCGATCCGGCACAATCCCCATCGCCACACGTAGCGCCGTGGCCATAGCCCCGGCGTTCTCGAATCGTGCCTCGGGCTCCTTCTGCAGGCCCCGCAGGATGACCTCTTCCAGTTCGGGCGGGATCGAAGCCCCGGCCTGCGACGGCGGCAGGGGGGCGCTATTCAGGTGTTCCATCACCATGCCCATCGGCGTCTCTGCTGAGAAGGGGAGCGTTCCTGTGGCGGCTTCGTAGAGCACCACACTCAGCGAGTAGATGTCCGACGCCGCACTGCCTGCCTTTCCCCTGCCGACCTCGGGGGCCATATAGGCCGGTGTGCCGACCATCGCGCCACTGGCCGTGAGGCCGGATAGGTTGAGCATGCGGGCGATGCCGAAGTCGGTGAGGATGGGGTCGTCCTCATTAAGGAAGAGGATGTTGGCCGGCTTGATGTCGCGATGGATCATGTTCCGCTGGTGCGCATAGTCCAGCGCCGAGGCCATCGAGATGCCGATCTGTGCGGTTTCGTGGGCAGGCAGGGCGCCGTGGATCAGGCGGTCTTTGAGCGTCGGTCCCTCGATGTACTCCATGACCATATAGTAGAGGGACAGATCCTCGTTGTAATCGAAGTCAAAGACCTGGACGATGCTGGGGTGACGCAGCGTGGCCACGATGCGCGCTTCGCGTTGGAAGCGGACGACAAATCCCTCCTCGTCTGCCAGGAAGGGATGGAGCACCTTGATCGCCACCAGGCGGTTCAGTTGGGCCTGCTGGCCCTTATAGACCTCCGACATGCCGCCATGGCCGATGTGCTCAAGGACCTGATACTTACCTAGGGTCTTTCCGATCAGGAAGTGGACACTACTCACGGTTCGTCAGCTTACTTTCACCTACGGGGATCAAGGCCATCTCTAGGCATTATAGCGGGGAACATGGTCCCATCAAGCACGGGTGCCGTGCAGGGGGCGCACATCGACCTGCTGAGCATAGGCCTTGAGTACGTCCGGGTCCGGTAGGTGAGGGCCCACACGTGTGACCGCTCCTGCTGCGAACGCGGTCGCCAGCCGCGCCGAAGACGGACGGTCGAGGGCACGGAGTTGGGATGCGATGAGGCCCGCGACCAGCGCGTCGCCCGCGCCGACGCTGCTCTTCGCCACGACTCGCGGGGGGATGGCCTGCCACGAACCGGTTGCGTCGACGAACAGGGCGCCTTCCTCGCCCATCGATACGACGACCAGGGCGATGTCATAGTCGAGCAACGTCCGTGCGGCTCGCTCGATCTCGGGGAGCGTCGCCAAGGCCCCCCCGATAAGTTGCCGCAGCTCATGGAGGTTGGGCTTGACGATCGTCGGACCGGCCCGCACGCCCTCCGCCAGGGCCGCGCCGCTTGTGTCGAGGGCTACAGATCTGCCCTGAGCTCTCAGACGGAGGATATGCGTCGCGTAGGTGTCGGCGGGTAGTCCGGGCGGCAGGCTGCCGGAGAAGACAAACCATGGGCACGTGGAGGCCCACCCATCCAACACGGAGATCAGCGCCGAGGTCGCAGTCGGTGGTGGTGTGAGGCCCGGCATGTTGATGTCTGTCGTCGTCTGCTCTGCGTGATCCACGATCTTGATGCCTGTGCGTGTCGAACCGGGTATGCGGATAAAGGCCTCGGTGATACCCTTCTGCGCGCACAGCTCTTCGAAGCGTGTTGGATTTGCATCCCCCAGGAATCCGGTGACGGCCACGGTGTGCCCGGCGTCGGCGAGGCATGCGGCTACGTTGACGCCTTTACCGCCTGCGTCGAGTTGCATGCCTTGGCCGCGGTTGACCGCGTTGAGCTGTAGGCGGTCAACGTGGATGGTTAGGTCGAGTGCCGGATTCAGTGTGACGGTAACGGCTTCCACGAGCGTCGACTCCTCGTTGTGCGTCAAGCATCCATAGTCTGCTGCCCTCCTTGATTGTAATCGATTATCCTCGATCTGGTATAATCCCGTATGGTATGGCCATACTCACTGCATCCAATCTGGCGAAGTACTTCGGAGCGGATGAGATCTTCGCTGATCTCTCCCTGGCGCTCAATGATGGCGAGCGGGTCGCGTTGGTGGGCGATAACGGCTGCGGAAAGAGCACGTTATTGGATATCCTCGCGGGGCTGCTTGAATCGGATGCCGGTGATGTCAGCCTCAGCCGTGAGTGCCGCATGGGCTATCTCCCGCAGTCCCCCGACTTCTCGGCGGAGGGAACGCTCTGGGAGGCGATGGAGGCTGTCTTTGCGGGCCTTAGGGCACGCCAGGCACAGCTCCGGCGCCTCGAGGCGCTGATGGCGACGCCGGATGAAGAGGAGCGCACCCGCGCGATTGAGCGTTATGGGCGTGAACTGGAGGCCTTCGAGCGTGCGGGAGGCTTCACCTTTGAGGCCCGCATCGGTCAGGTGTTGGGTGGGTTGGGGTTCTCGGAAGACGAGTTCCACCAGCCGACGGACCATCTGAGCGGTGGCGAGAAGACGCGCGCGTTGTTGGCCCGGCTGCTGCTCGAGGAGCCTGATGTGTTGCTGCTCGATGAACCGACCAACCACCTCGACCTCGAGGGGATCGAGTGGCTGGAGAGCCAGTTGCGGCTATGGCGTGGCGCCATGATCGTTGTCGCGCACGATCGGGCCTTTCTCGATACGATCGCCACGCGGGTCCTTGAGATGGCTCAGGGTAAGCTGGCCTCCTATCCCGGCAACTACAGCGCCTACGCCGTGCAGCGCTCTGAGCGCCGCGCCCGACAGCGTGCCGAATATGAGGCGCAGCAGCGTCATATTGAGCAGACCGAGGCCTATATCCGCCGCTACATGGCCGGACAACGCTCCGCCGAAGCCAAGGGGCGGTTGAAGCGCTTGCGTCGAGCGTCGCTCGTGGAGCGTCCTGTTGAGGCTCAGCAGATCCACGTCAACCTTCAGACGACGCTCCGGAGCGGAGACCTCGTGCTCGGCCTCTATGACCTTGAGGCCGGCTACGAGTCCGGTCGGGCCCTGGTCCGTGTCCCCGAGGCTGAGATTCGGCGCGGACAGCGGGTGGCCCTGGTCGGCCCTAACGGCTCGGGCAAGACGACCCTGCTGCGGACGATCTTGCGCCGGCTGCGTCCCCTGCAGGGCCGGGTTCGGATCGGATCCGCCGTGCGTATCGGCTATTTTGCGCAGGTTCAGGATCATCTCACGCCGGGCAGCTCCGTCCTGGAGACGCTGCTCGATGCGGGGATGGGCTCGGTCGCCGAGACCCGCAACTTCCTGGCACGCTACGGGTTTCGAGGAGATGATGTCTTCAAGGACGTTGCGGTGCTCTCCGGTGGCGAGCGAGCCCGTGTGGCCATCGCGATGCTCTCTCTGGCCAAGGCCAACTTCCTGCTCCTCGATGAGCCGACCAACCATCTGGACATCGCTTCTCAGGAGGTGCTCCAGGAGGTGCTGTTGAGCTTTGACGGGACGATCCTGATGGTCAGCCACGACCGCTATCTGGTTCGCGAGATCGCCACGCAGATATGGGCTATCGGCGAAGGTCAGCTGCACGTATTTCGGGAGGGCTATGCGGACTATGAGGCCTGGCATGAGATGTCGCGCCAGGCGCCCCATCGTGCGCAGCAGGTCGAGGACGAGGCGCGAGCCCAGCGGGAGGCCGAGCGGAGCGCGCGCCGCGTGCGCGAGCGAGCTCTGGCCCGTCAGCAGGCCCGGCTGGATGAGCTGGAGACGGAGATCCACCGCCTTGAGGCACGGATGCAGGAGCTCGCCGGCGAGCTGGATGCCGCCGGATACGATCAGGATGTCTCCCGGGTGGCGGAGCTTGGCGCGGAGTACCGACGCGTCGAAGTCGAAGTGAATCATCTGCTTGAGGAATGGGCGCGAGTGGCCGAGGCGCCTCAGACGGCGTGAGCGCCTCAGACGGCATGGGCTGGGCCTCTGGCACCGGTCGTCGGCCCTACCGCATCGGGCTCACGGGCAATATCGCCACCGGCAAGTCGACGGTGGGCCGCATGCTGGAGGCCATGGGCGCCGAACGCATCGATGCCGACGAGGTCGCACACGACGTCATGTCGCCGGGCGGCAGCGCCTACCGGCCCGTGATCGAGGCCTTTGGGCCCGGAATCCTGGCTTCGGGCGCGGCGTGCCCACAGATTGACCGCCGAGCCTTGGGCGCCATCGTCTTTGCCGACCCCGAAGCGCTCAAGGAACTCGAGTCCCTGGTCCATCCCGCCGTCATTCGTGCCGTTGATGAGCGGATCGCGGCGACGACGGCGCGGGTGGTTGTGGTGGAGGCGATTAAGCTGCTGGAGAGCGGCATGGCCGAGGCGTATGATGCGATCTGGGTCACCACATGCCCCGAGGCTGTTCAGCTCGAGAGGCTGATGCGCCTGCGTGGGCTCAGCCGTGAGACCGCGCTCATCAGAATTGAAGCCCAACCCCCTCAGGCGGAGAAGGTCGCCCGAGCCCACGTTGTGATTCGTACGGCTGGGTCGTTGGGTGGGACGCGGGCACAGGTCGTCGCGGCATGGTACGCCTTGCCGCAGGAGGTGCGGTGAAGCGAAGCGACGGCGTGCCCTGCGTACCTCGGAGGTGGCGACGGCGGTAGGCGTCCACCCCAATACGGTGCGCCTCTACGAGGCCTGGGGGTTGCTGCCGGCGATCCCCCGATCCTCGTCGGGATACCGGCAGTTTACCGAGGCGCACATCGATCACATGCGGCTGGCGCGTAAGGCCTTCGTCGGTGCGTGGCCCGGGCGTCCGATCCGTCGTGCCGCCGTCGCTACCGTCAAACGCGCAGCCTCGGGAGATCTGGGCGGCGCCCTGGAGCAGGCCTATGAACTGCTTGCCGTGGTCCAGGCCGAAAGGGCGCTTGCAGAGAGCGCTGTCAGGTTGCTGCAGCGCTGGGCGCAGGGCGTGGCGTCCGAATTGCTCGGTGTGTCGCGCGATAGGCTGCGGAGTTGGGAGCGCAACGGATTAGTGCACGTGCCGCGCGACCCAGCCAACGGCTACCGGCGTTACGGTGCTGCGGAGATCGGTCGGTTGCGCGTCATCCGCATGCTGCGGCGGGCAGGCTATAGCCCTATGGCCATCCTGCGCATGCTCCTACAGCTCGACCGTGGGGCGGCTGAGGATCTGCGTGAACTCCTCGATACGCCACGATCTGACGAGGATGTCTATTCCGCCGCGGATCGCTGGCTCTCCACGCTCACGACGTGGGAGGAGCGCGCCTGTGAGATGATCACCCTGCTCGAGATAATGCTCGAACGAGGACGATGATCCTAACTCCCCAAGAGCTCCTCGACGAGGGCCACGTTCTGCTCGACCATCGCGTCGTGATCCCCACGGTGCATACCGACGTTGACCACATCCGTGGCTTTGATCGCGCCGAAGGCGTATTCGAAGGCCATCCGGGGGTCGATGCGTCCCGCGCCCATGATCTTGTAGCCGATGCAGGGCTTGTGGATCTGGCGAATGACTTCGGTGGCGCGGAAGACATCCTCCAGGTGGAACTTCTCACCTCCCCCAGTGTGCAGACTGCCGCAGTTGAAGAAACAGACGGCGTGGAAGTCCGCGACGCCGAGCGTGTCGACCCACAGGTGGGCTTCCGGCGCATGCCCGGCGACGCCGGCGGGAATCCCGTGAGCGCGGGCGGTCTCGCACCACGTGCGGAGGGTCTCCGCATCTTGGGTGCGATAGGCCTCGTCGACGAGTGCACCATGGAAGTAGAGCGCCCGGCAGCCGATCTCCACAACCTCCTCGATGGCCGGGGCCATATCCTTCTTCTCACGCAAGTTCACCTGCGCGATCCATTGGAGGCCTCCGCCTGCCTCGCGGTAGGTGCGCACCGCCTCCAGGACATGCGGCGTCTCGTTGTTGGTGATCATCGTGTTGATGCCGGCGGCAGCGGCGCGGGCCCAGGTCTCATGGATGCGCTCCACGGTGTAGTAGGCGCGCATCTCCTGATCGCGTTGCGGCGATTGGTGGCTGTATCCGCCGAAGGGATTGGCCCCGATGATGAGACGCGTCACCCCGAAACCACAGAAATCGACGCTCGGTAGCATAAGGACTCCTTGGGAGACGGGTATCGGATCTTCACCTATGGTAATGACAATGGGAGAGAAGTCCAGGGCGACGTCAAAGCTAGGGCGCAATGAAAGTTTGACATGATGAGGGGAACAATCAGGCTACGCTTATTGACAGCCCCCTGAACTTGTTTATACTACTGGATATATCCACATGTCCATATATCCATAGTTGATCGGATGTGCGCTAGTTTCTATGGCTCAGTTCAGCGTTGATCCCAGAGATCCTTTGCCCAGGTACTACCAAGTCTATTCGTCGCTCCAGGACCGGATCCGCGCGGGTGAGTTTCACCCGGGGGATGTGCTGCCCTCTGAGCGGCGTCTGGTGCAGGATTACGGGGTAAGTCGCATCACGGTCATCAAGGCCATGGATCTGCTGGAACGCGACGGCCTGATCGAGCGGCAGCAGGGGCGCGGGAGCTTCGTGAAGTGCAATGATGAATCCAGTGATGGTGAGACGTGCTGCCGTGTCGCCTTTTGCATGCCCACCTTTGCCGACTCCTATGTCACCTCGGTCCTCATCGGTGCGACACGCGTGGCGATGCATGAGGGGCTGCAGCTGGAGGTCGTCGGTATCGACGCTGAGGAGCGCGAAGCGCTTCGTATTCGAAACGCGATTGAGACCGGGGTCAATGGCATCCTGATCTTTCCGCGGTCGCGCTTCGCCGATGCGAGGCTCTATCGTGAACTTCAGGACCAACGCTTTCCTCTGGTCCTGCTGGATCGTTACTATCGAGAATATGATACTGACTGGGTGGTCTTCGACGATGAGGGTGCCGGTTATGCTCTGACCCGTCACCTGATCGCCAAGGGCCATCGTCGCATCGCCATTTTCCCGGGACACGAGGTGAAAGTCAGCAGTGTTCATGCGCGGGTTCAGGGATATCAGCGCGCTTTGGATGAGGCCGGGCTCGGTTACGATGAGGATCTGGTCTGTTTGGATGTTTACGATAATCTCTCCCCGGCGACGGTGAATCGGATGCCCTCCAGCCACTTGAGGCTTTTCGATCACCTGCGTCGCGATGACATCACGGCGATGATCGCCATCAACCTCTTCGTCGCGCAGCAGATGAATATCGATATGATGAAGATCAAGAACGAGTTGATGCGCGCCGTGATCGAGGGGCGTGACAGCCCCGGTACTGAGGAGTTGGGTGTGGACGTTGCCGCCATCAGTCATCACGCGCTTGGGCGTGAGCAGATGTCGTTGGTGGCCTATGCCCTGCAGTCGGGCGAGGCCCTTGGTGAGCAGGGCATGCGCCTATTGATTCGCCGGATGGCCTCTAGGAGCGACCTGGCACCGCAGCGCCTCGTGATTCCTATGGACATCGTGCCGGTTGCGTGAATCGCGTGTCGGTGCAATACTCGTGACGTTTGTCTGGAGAGGAGGTGATGGGCAGTAAGTAGATAATTGAGAAGATGCTCACAGCTTGTATGTCAGCAGATCAACACTAATTACGTTGCAGGAGGAATGAATCCATGTTGCGCAAGCTCATGTATGTAGTGGTCGCGGTCCTGATTGCGGCCATGGTTGTTGGGTGTGGTGGCGGTGCTTCCGAGCCCCCTGCCCCCACCGAAGCGCCGGCGGTCATCAACCCGCCGGTGATCAAGGAAGATCAACCCACGTCGACCCCTCGCCCGACCCCGACGCCCGCTGACGAGGACGAGGTCGAGGAGCCCAGCGTGGTCACCCAGGAGTTCCAGGTCAACGGTGTCACGATGCCGTTCAACCGCTCCGAGGTGATCATCAGCGACCAGGTTGACTTCAACATCTTCGATAGCTTCAACCCCTTTATCCCCAATGGTGAGCACTATCAGAACGGTGTCGGTCAGTACGTTCGTGAGTACCTCTGGTACACGAACTACGCCACCGGCGAGATCGTGCCCTGGCTGGGTGAGGGGTGGGAGTACAATGATGACTACACCGAGTTGCGGATCTACATCCGCAAGGGTGTGACGTGGAACGACGGCGAGCCCTTCACGGCTCACGACGTGGCCTTCACGATGAACATGGCCATGGATCCGTTCTACGATGACCTGGGTGGTTTGCCCCAGGGTGACGCACAGTACTGGACCGAGGTCTACGCGGCGGATGACTACACCGTCGTCTTCGAAATGACGGAGCCCCGCCCGCGCCAGCACCTGATGTTCTGGTGCCGCATCGTCGGTGGTACGATCATCGTCCCCGAGCACATCTGGGGCGAGGTCGATGCACACACCTTCAAGAACAACCCCCCTGTCTACACCGGCCCCTACAAGCTCTCCGCCGTCTACCCTGAGAACAAGGTGTTCGTGTGGGAGCGCAATGAGGACTACTGGGGCAAGGCGATCGGCAACTTCCCCGCCGCCAAGTACGCCATCTACCGCACCGGGCCCGGCGCCGAGCAGCAGCTCGCCGAGGTCAGGGACAACAACATGGACATCTTCGGCCTGGCGTACGACGTCTGGCTGCAGAACCGCGACAGCATCCCCCAGATCAACCAGGTGGTCTACGTCGACCCGTGCCCGCGCGCCGCGTGGTTCAACACGGCCAAGGGCCCACACCTCGATCAGCCTGAGTTCCGCCGCGCGATGTCGATGCTCATGAACCGCGAGCAGTGGGGCGCCAACATCTGGGCGCCGCCCTCCAAGCCCGCTCAGGGCCTGTGGGCCGACTACCGCAACCTTGATCAGTTCATCAACGAGGAAGCCAAGGAGACCTGGGGCACGCTGCAGTACAACCCCGAGCGCGCCCTGGAGCTGCTGGAGAGCATCGGCTACACGCAGCAGGGTGGCCGGCTGCTGGGCCCCGATGGTGAGCAGGTCCGCCTCGAGATCACGACGCCTGTGGGTGTGGGTGGTAACGAGTATCTGATGGGCCAGGACTTCACCGAGGAGCTCAAGAACATCGGTATTGACGCGACCTTCCAGTACGTCGAGGGTGTCTTCTGGGACAACGTCGCCAATGGTGAGTTCGACATCGGCTTCTGGTGGTTCTGCGGCGCGACCGTGGATCCCACCGAGCTCTACGGTGGTTACACCTGTGATCGCGTGAAGCCGATCGGCGAGCGCGCGAACGAGGGTAACGATGTCCGCTACTGCAACGAGGAGTACGATCAGACGTTGCGGGCGCTGCAGGCCGTCGATCCTGACGATCCCAGCGCAGCGGATCTCTACATGAAGATGTTCGATCTCTGGTTGCGGGACGCCCCTGGCGTGCCCCTCATCGAGACCTACTACAGCGTGAGCTACAATACCACCTACTGGGACAACATGCCGTCGAACGAGAACCTCTACACGGTTCCCTTCAACTGGTGGGGTCAAATCATCGAGGTTTACTTCCAGGCCACGCCTAAGTAGAGCCGGAGTTAGTCGTTGCCGTAAACGCCAAGTCCCGCACGAGCTGCGGGACTTGGCACGGCGGAGTGCGGACGCTGTACGAGGTCGGCACTCCGCCGGATGGCCCACCCCGGTTCAAAGCTGCAGGGGCGCAGGTTTCGCCGTCATTCTGAGCGAAGCGAAGACCCACGGGCCTTCGTTTCGCTCAGGGTGGCGAGGGGCCCTGAGGCTTGCCCTCTGAGGAGAGGGGCAGGCGCTATGAATAGGGAAGGATCCATCACACTTTATCACGAGAGGTGCTTATGTTGAAGCTGCTTCGAAAGTACCCGATTCTGTCTTACTATGCTAATAAGCTCTTTGCCTACGTCCTGACGATCTTTGGTGCGTTGACGATTACCTTCTTCATGTTTCGCCTGATCCCGAGTAACCCCATCGAGAACTGGATCAAGTCGCTTGAGCGCCAGTATTCGGTCTCGATCGAGGGTGGCGATGCGATGATCAACAGTTACAAAGAGAAGTTCGGGATGACGGGCACGTTGTGGCAGCAGTACACCCGCTACATGTACAACGTGATCTTCAAACTCGACTTGGGGCCCTCCTTCATCAACTTCCCGACACCGGTGGAGGACCTGTTGGCTGCCGCCATACCATGGACCGTGGGGCTGATGACCGTGTCGATTCTGATCTCCTGGGTCTTAGGCCTGCTGATCGGCGCTACGGCGGCGTGGTTCCGCGAGTCGGCGATCAGCGACGTGATCACGAATGTCTCCATCGCCCTTTCGCAGGTCCCTTCGTACCTGGTGGCGCTCTTCCTGGTGCTCTTCCTAGGTTACCAGTGGAAACTGCTCCCCACCCGCGGCGCCTTTGACGCGCAGTATGCGATTGGACTGAACTGGAACTTCATCCGCAGTGTGGTCAAGCATAGCATGTTGCCTGCTCTGTCGATCATCATCGTCTCGTTAGCGGGTTGGATTCTCTCCACACGCTCCCTGGTGATCAGCAATATGGGTGAGGATTACCTGATGTATGCGGAGGCCAAAGGCCTGAAACCACGCGACATTATGGTCCGGTACGCTCTGCGCAACGCGATGTTGCCGCAGGCCACCGGGTTGGCGCTGACGATGGGCTCGATGATGAGCGGACAGCTGCTGATCGAGATGATGTTCGTCTATCCCGGCCTGGGGCAGGTGATGAGCC
This sequence comes from Anaerolineae bacterium, assembly GCA_040774145.1. Classification (GTDB taxonomy): domain Bacteria; phylum Chloroflexota; class Anaerolineae; order B4-G1; family SLSP01; genus PWVB01. The sequence continues at coordinate 4,064 of JAXGUU010000011.1, read as the reverse complement.
GTGCCATCGCGATTTTCGACTACAATGCGATGATGGGCATCATCATTCTCTCGGTCGTCAGTGTGATGACGGCGAGCTTGCTGGTCGACCTGGCGTTGCCGGTGATCGATCCTCGTGTTCGCACCGCCATCAAGGCTTAGGAGGAGAGTCGCATGCTGAACTTTATAGCGAGTTGTTGGCGCACGAGCGGCAAATTCAAGTTCGGAGTCATCGTTCTTGCCCTGCTGGTACTGATCGCTCTAGTGGCACCCTTGATCTATACTCCGATCATCGGCACGAGCAGCCCGTCTCGTCCGGGCGTCTTCCCACGTTGGCAGCCCCCTTCGAGCACGAATCCGCTGGGCACCGATGGCCATGGCCGTGATCTGCTCACAGATTATCTGGCCGGTCTGCGTATGACGCTGTATATCGGCTTCCTCGCCGGCGTGATCGCCACGTCGGTGGGGGTGAGTGTGGGTTTCCTGTCAGGCTACCGGGGCGGATGGTTGGATTCGATTCTGTTGACGATCACCAATATGCTGATCGTGATTCCCTCCTACCCGATCCTGGTCGCGCTGGCGATGGTGACACCGGAGATGAACGTGACGACGATGTCACTGATCCTGGCGCTCTTCAGCTGGCCCTTCTCGGCCCGCACGATCCGCGCTCAGGTGATGACGATGAAGGAGCGCCCGTACGTTGAATTGGCTAAGGTGTCGGGGCAGAGGGATATCTCTATCATCTTCACCGAGATTCTCCCCAACCTGATGCCCTATCTGCTGATGGGGTTTGCGTTCAGCGTGGTCGGCGCGATGGTCGCCGAGGTGGGTATTGAGGCGATCGGCCTGGGGCCGTCGAACATCATCACCTTGGGTCTGATGATCAATTACGCAAACGGCTGGGGTGTCTACAGCATGGGCAGGATGGAAATCCTGCTGATCCCCGTGGGCGTCTTGGTCGTGATCTTTGCGGCCATCACGATGATCAACCGTGGCATGGAGGAGTACCTCAACCCACGTCTGCAGAAAGTGACCACGGAGAGCTGATCATGAATGTACAATCAAACTCAAAAACCCTGATGGAAATCAAGGACTTGCGCGTCTGGTATCGTACGACGCGCGGGAACGCGCAGGCGGTTGATGGTGTGGACCTGACGATTCAGCGCAACGAGATCTTCGGCCTAGCCGGGGAGTCGGGGTGCGGTAAGTCGACCCTGGCCAAGGGGATCCTGGGCATGGTCAAGCTGCCCGCCTTCGTGGAGAGCGGCGAGGCGAACTTCTATCGCTCCGTCTCTGGTTCGACCGCGGTGGCCAGTGACCTGATCAAGCTCCCCGCCCGGGACATGCGCAAGATGCGCTGGCGCCACATCGCTTACGTGCCGCAGAGCGCGATGAATGTGCTCAGCCCGGTGGCGCGCATCGAAAAGCAACTCCTCGATGCCATCTTTGAGCACACGAACATGAGTAAGAAAGAGGCCCGCGACCGGATGTTCGAGTGCCTGGATATGGTCGGCTTGGAGCCGGCGGTGGCGCGGATGTATCCTCACGAGCTGAGCGGTGGGATGAAGCAGCGGGTGACGATCGCGGCGGCCATCTCGCTGAAGCCCGAACTGATCATTGCCGATGAGCCGACGACGGCCCTCGACGTCAACGTGCAGCAGGTTATCCTGCAGGAACTCAAGCAGATCGCTGCCGATCTGGGCCTGACCCTGATCTACGTGACGCACGATATGGCGGTGCATGCCGAGTTGGCGGACCGGATGGGGATCATGTATTCGGGTCTGATGGTTGAGGTGGCCCCGGTGGTTGAGACGTTCAAGGAGCCGCTGCATCCCTATACCCAAGGCCTGATCTCGTCGATTCCTATGATCGGCGGCGGTCGCGAACGGATGACGGGTATTCCCGGCAACGCACCCAGCCCCCTGGCCTGGCCATCGGGGTGTCGTTTCCACCCGCGTTGCCCTTACGTGATGGAGGTCTGCCGTGAGAAGGTGCCTCCGATGATCGAGGTCGCCCCGGACCGTCTCGTCGCCTGCCACCTGCATCCCACGCCGCTGTCCGAGTCGGCGTCGCCTGCGGACCTGAGTCTTCCGGACTGGGAAGAGGCCGTCGCGCAGGCGCCTGTGGTGCAGGCTATCCGGGACATGAAAGAGGACGGGGAAACGGCAGAGGAGCTAAGCTAATGATGACTACACAAACACAGAACGTCCCGGTTCTTGATGCGCGCAACGTCACCAAGGTGTTCAACATCCCCACCCCGGGATTCCAGCGCGAATACATCGCGGCGGTGGACGAGGTCTCCCTGGCCCTCTCTGAGAAGCCCGCGCGCATCGTCTCGCTGGTCGGGGAAAGCGGCAGTGGCAAGACGACGTTAGCCCGTATGATGCTGGGGTTGACGCCGCCGACGCGCGGTGAGATCCTCTACCACGGCAAGCGCATCTCCGAGCTGGATAGGCGTGAGTGGTGGGACTTCCGCCGCAACGTGCAACCGATCTTCCAGGATCCCTTCGGCATCTACAATCCCTTCTACCGCATCGACCGGGCTCTGGATATGACGATCAAGAACTTCAAACTTGCCTCTTCCCCAGAGGAGGCCCTGGCCATCAAGTCCGAGGCTTTGCGCGCGGTCGACCTGCGCCCTGAGGACGTGATCGGTCGCTATCCGCACCAGCTCAGTGGAGGTCAGTGTCAGCGCGTGATGCTGGCTCGAACGCTGCTCCTGCGCCCCAAGGTCATCATCGCTGACGAGCCTGTCTCGATGATCGACGTTGCGGTGCGCACGCTCTTCCTGAACATTCTGCTGGACTTCCGGGACACCTATGACATCTCGTGTCTCTTCATCACGCACCACTTGGCCACGGCCTACTATATGGGTGGCCCGATGTTGGTGCTGTGCTTCGGGCGTGTCGTGGAGTCGGGGGACATCGACCAACTGCTGGCGAAGCCATCGCATCCTTATACCCAACAGCTGCTCAAGGCTATCCCGACCCCCGATCCGACACAGCGTTGGCAGAACCGTGCGAATGTCAAGATCACGGAGCGCCCGCTCACGCACGAGGGCAACAAGTGTGTCTACGTGGCGCGGTGCCCGCACGCGATGCCGATCTGCTCGCAGCAGCGCCCTCCGGACTTCGAGATCGAAGAGGGTCACTATGCGGCCTGCTTCCTGCATCAGGACAAGCCGCAGCGCGAAGCGATACCGGAGGTCTCACGTCGTCGTCATGCCGTAGGCGCTGAGGACTGAGCGCGCCTCACCATAGAAGTGGTGGATTGTCACGTTACTCTGGATCGAATCGCAGTTTGTCTTGCCCATTCAAGGGGTACCGGGCTTCCCATCATCGTATCAGACATGCATTGAAGCTGACATCGAAGCTAACAGCGAGCACACAGATGGGAAGGCGTACCCCTTAGGGAGCGAACAGCCTGCGGAAACAAGCACGCCGGCAGACGGTCGTCTGTCGGGCCGGATGTTTGGATTCCGCAGGCTGTTTCTTTACACCATTCAACGCAGCAAACCATCAACGCAGTGAAAGGAAGGACTATCTCCATGAAACCCCTCAAGATAGGATTGATCGGCACCGGCGGCATCGCCCAGGTCCACATGCAGGCGTTAGCCAAGACGGATGAGATCGAGGTCGTCGCGGTCTGCGACCTCGTCGAGGAGAAGGCGGTCAGGACGGCGGAGACCTACGGCGTGCCGAACGTCTTCGTTGATTATCGCGATGTGTTGGCGATGGACGAGATCGAGGCTGTCAGTATCTGTACGTGGAACCAGGCACACTGCGCCCCGACGGTGGACGCGCTGCACGCAGGGAAGCACGTGTTGGTGGAGAAGCCGATGGCGGCGACGCTGGTCGACGCGACGGCGATGACGAAGGCGGCGAAGGAGACGGGGCTGGTGTTGATGGTGGGCGTGCAGCCGCGCTTCGGGTTCGCACGGAAGACGGCGAAGGCGATCGTGGATGCGGGGACGCTGGGCGACATCTACTACGCGGAAGCGGTCGCGTGCCGGCGCTGTGGGATCCCGGGAGGGAGCTTCATCAAGGCGGAGACGGCGGGGATCGGGACGGTGGCGGACATCGGGGT
>JAXGUU010000010.1:0-27841 GCA_040774145.1 Anaerolineae bacterium | reverse complement strand
GGATCTCGCCCCAGCGCCCCCCAGCTCCGTCTGCGTCCCGTATGCAATTCCCCGGACGTTCTAACCATGCCGGCGCGCCCCTGTCCCATCTAGCCGACGCGCACAGTCTGCCCCAGCCCCTGGGCCGTCTTGTGCCCGGTGCCGCAGAAGCCGGCAAAGTCCGCCAGGGTGTTGAGCCGCCGCAGCCAGGCGACGCCCAGCCTGTCGCCGCGCAGGACCAAGTACTCGACCCACCCCTTGAAGCCGACAACGCGCTTTCCCGCGCCCCAGTCCACCAACTCCGTGCCACCCCGGTAGCGCGAGACGGCGACGTGCGCCGCGACGACATCCAGCACAGCGACGTTGATCTGCAGCGTCTCAGGGACGTAGAGGTTCCAGCGGTTCAGCCATGACTGGAAGGCCAGCACGGGATCGGGCAGCGGGTAGTGCATGTCGCGGCTGCGAAAGCTGGTCGGGGAGAGGAACTGAAACCGGCAGCGGGTGGCCGTGCCGGCGCTGGAGGCCAGCTCTTCATAGCTCTCAGACACGACCTGCCGCCCATCGTCGGAGGGCAGGGTGAGCTTGGTCCCCGCGACCTCCACCTCGTCGCTCGCTGCCAGCCCAACCTGAAGCGGGGCCCAGAGCGTGTCGTCGAGCAACGTCACGCGCAGCACGGGCACCCCGCGCCGGCGGACCAAGGCGATGGTGAAGGGGCGCGGCCCCTCTTCACGGTGCACCTCGATGGAGCGCGCGTAGTCGCCCACCGCCAGCCAGTTGTAGAAGAGCGCGTGCAGCGCCCGTCCCGGGTGTGCGGGCAGGGTCGCAACCTGCTCAGCATCAAGGTCGAAGGTCAGGGCGTAGGGCATGGCTCAGCTGATGATGCCCTTGACTTTGAGCCAGAGTTCGAGCCCGTTCAGAATGAAGGTGGCCACACTGACACTCACCGTGGTAATCTCCAGAGGGGCGGGCTTTGCCTTGTCCTTCTTCGTCAGCGATCCGAAGTAGCCCATCTCGTCATTCTCCGCGGCCCTCTGCAGCGCCCTCTGTGCTCGACCGCTCCCGACGGGCTGGGTCGCGACCTTCAGGAGCGCGTCGACATCGTCTCGGCTGAGCATCCCTGCCGTCTGCATCAGGGCCAGGGCTTGGCGGAAGATCGCTGTGGGATCGAGGTCGGGAGCGGCCGTCTTGCAGATGGCCTCAAACGACTGATCGAGCGTCTTTCGCGCCAACCCGTCCAGCTCGCCCAGGATCTCCTCGCGTCGAGCAGCGCGCGGAACATCATCGCCGAGGACGCGGGCGCGGGCCAGGTTCTCCATCAGCAGTTCTGCGTGAACCCTGACCATCCCAAAGTCCGGATTGTCCAGCGGCACTCGCTGGATCAGCTTGCGCGCTCCACGCTCGTAACGCAGCCAAGCCTGCTCCGCAGCAGAAAGAGCCACGTCCTGGACCGCCCGCCATTCGGCGCCCAGGTGCAACAACAGCGCGGCACTGTAGGTGGGCAATCCCGCCGGGAAGTAGTGGGATACCTTCTGCTTGAACTCAAGCCCGGCAAGATGCTGGAGTTCAGATCTCAGGTTGATGAAGGGCAGCTCGACCAGCTCCCATTCGCCCGGCCTGAGTGTGGGATTCACATATGGATTCGACACATCGGGCCGAGCCCTGGCAATGCCCTCGCGCTCGATCTCCGGGCTGACCCAGAGGTGATACAGCTTGTCGGCGCCGTAGATCTGCGCCGCCAACGCAGCCAGCGCCCCCATGCCGCTGCGCCCGCCGGTGACGGCGATGTGCACGCAGGTGCCGTCCAGGCTGCGCGCCCGGTCAACGTAGAGCCCCATACGGGCGGCAAAGGGGCCGCTGGCATCCACGACCGCCCCCCAGAGGTCCTCGGCAGCGATGTACTTGGCCTCGTAGGAGACGCCCTCAACCTTGCGGAAAAGGTCGATCAGCACGCGTGCAGCGTCCCGCACGCCGGGGTGGTCGGTCCCAACCGTGATCACCTGCTCCACGCCGATGCCCTGTTCCCGCAGCGCAAAGTAGACGCCGCTCACAGCGCCCGCGGCGAAGCCCAACGGCGATATCAGCACGTGTCTTGTCATCAGTCCTCCTCCAAGCCGATCACTTCCAGAAGACGGATCAACACCACCCTGCCCTCCTGGGCGAGTGCCTGTACCTGGAGGGCAACCCGGACGGGCGGGCCGTCTCCGGCGCCCGTCACCGGATACGTAAGGTGCCTGGGGATCCGCGCCTCCGACCAAGTGGGGCGATCGGGGTCCGACTCCGCATCCAGACTACCGTGAAGCTGAACGAGATAGGGTTGCCCGACCGGATGCAGGGCGGCACTCGCGCTCTCCCAGGCTACGCCCGCCGGCAGCGGGCCCTCCGTCACGGCCCGCAGCCGATAGCCTGTTACCTCGCGCCACCACGCCACCTCCAGCCCCGGTCCGAAAGCGCGGCCGTGCTGCCACTGCTGCAGCGGGACGCCGGGGCGGTTGCCATCGTGGGGCGCCCCGAGAGGCCGTCCCTCGCGCAGGTCGTAGCACGTCCCCAGGCCGGTGTCCGCCTCGCGTTCCGCATAGGCCCAGCGGAGCCGCACGTCGTCCAGGACCGCGCGCAGCCCGGAGAGAGTGGCGTCGCAGGTTAAGGCGAGGGTGAGGGACTGGGTGCCGGGTTCTGTGGGCGTCTCGTCAGGCCGCTGCATGGTCGCCTCCCTGGAGCTCGGTCAGAAACTGCTCGCGCCACCGTGTCACGGTGAGCTCGCCCCCGCTGCCCAAGGCGCCCACGATCGTACCGGGCTCGTCGGGGAAGAGGCTTTCCGGGAGGCTTTCCGCCGTCATCCACTGTGTGCTCGCCCAATCGATCTCCAATGCGCAAGCGCCCAGCCCGCGGGAGCGTCCGCCGCCCAGGCGAATCAAGCCCCGACGCATCGCCTCCAGGCCAAGCCACACGAGCCCCAGCTCCGCCTCCGTGGCATTCTCGACCACCATCTCCACATCGAAGTGGGTACCTGCCGGCACCGCCTCGTAGGTGTACTTCCTCTGGTGGGCTGCGCGCGCCGTATCGCGGTCGATGGCAACCCCGTCGCGCACCTCCGCTCGTGCAAGCTCCTGCCAGTCAGGGGCGAGTGCCAGGTCCCTGACGAGCACCTTGCCGGCCAGCCACGGGGCGCCGAAGACGCGGCACGTCCAGCAGCTGAGGGCGCGTAGGTTGGCATCGAGCGACTGCGTCGGCTCATAGGCCGGGCGGCGCTGCTTCAGCTCCTCCCACGCTTCGCCCGGTGCCAGTTGTTTCAGGCGAGCAACGGTGGCCTGCGTGAGGCAGACATCGGGGATCGCCGTCGTCTCATCGCGCGGAACAGAGACGCAGGCGGCGTTGGCTGCTGGATCGACCGCGCCGCGCAACAGCGCCTCAGTTGCGGCGCGGCAGGCCCCCTTGAGGCTGCTGCCGGGGATGTAGGGGCGCCCAGCCACGTCCGTCAAGACGGGCAGATCGGCGGCGGCCTCGATCTGCGTATCGCGGCCCGCGCTTACCCGCAGTGCCGTGCGCAGCACGAGCTCGCCGCGCACGACGAGGCGCGACCGGAAAGCCCGTAGGTCCCACGCTGTCTCACGTCTCATTGGTCGTGCCTCCCTTTGAGTCCCTGGCCCAGACGATGCGGTAGGCGCGAGCGAAGTAGGCGAGATACCGGCGGACCAGCGCAAGCCAGGCCTGCTCGTGTCTTTGCTCCGCGTCTGCCCAGGTCAGCGACTCGGCAATCGCCTCGGCGCTCTGTCGCAGCGTGTCGATGTCCGCGATGATCAGCGCGGCGAGCCCGGATGTCTCCCAGGCTTTGGCCTCCCCGGACCTGCCGCATTGGTACCGCAACCAGTTGACCAGGTGCGCCGGACCGTACCCGCCCTGCGCCTGCCCCATCAGGAGCTCTATCTGACCGGGCGCAAGGTCGAGCGACGCCGCCCCGGCGACCGCTTGGCGCGCGAGGGCCACCAACTCGTGGCTTCCTGCGTCGATGCGGTCTCTCAGTGCCCCGGGATCCTGCTCACCGTGTGTTTCGATCATCGTGCTCCTCACTCACCGGCAGTGGAAGGGCGCGCACACCTGAACCTGCCCGTAGCCCATCTCTCGCAGGTCGCCCACGCCCTCGCGCTCAAGCGCCTCCAGCCGGCGCACCAGTTCTGAAAGCGCCTCTTCGTCTTCTAGGGTCCCGGGTGGTACATAATAGAGGAAGACCGCACCGGCCTGCACAGCCTGCCGGGTGCGACGCGGCAGCGATGCCGCGGCATCCCAGCCGCCTACCAGGGTCGTGCGCGCCCAGGCGCGGACCGGGGTCGCGTGGCTTAGGCCCGCGGTCGTGAGATCAGGCCACAACGCGGGCAGCCCCGCCGGATCAGTGAAGACCCCGGGCGCGCAGAGCGTGACGCTGAATAGGCGTCCCTGCAGCTCAAAGGTCGCGTGCCCGTTGGCCTGATAGGTGGGCAGGAGGGCCTCGTCGAAGCCCCAACGCAACTCGTCGAGACGGTCGCCCATCGCCTTCAGTCGCGGCGGGGGTTCCAGCGTCACGCTCACATCCCCCAGACCACGGGAGCGTCCGGCGCCGAGAAGAAGATGGGTCGTGCTGCCGTCGAGGGCGAGCACCTCTCCCAGTTCGGCGGCATAGGTCTCGTCATAGGTGATGAGGCCCCGAAAGATCAGCGCCTCGCCGTCGAGCGCCTCCTGCGTGAAGAGCAGTGCGTCCTCAGCCACACCCCGTGAGCGGTTGATGCCCACGTGCGTGGCACGCGAGATCGGCACCCGCTCGCTGCCCACGATCTTCCCGTCCTGCAGTGTGTAGTAGCCTTGCGCGGGCTTGACGGGCCGGCCGCATTCCGGGCACCGGGGATTGTACTGAGCCGGCAGCTTGAGCAATCCGTCGCCCAACTCGGGCAGTAGCCCGGTAGCACGGCGGAGATGCGGATCGCTCGCCAGATCGTAGGCCACCTGCTCCATAAGCGTATCGAAGACGCCGTGGCGTTCGTCAGCGGACTCGGTGGCAAGCCCCGGATAGCGCTTACACGTCCGGGCGGTTGCCGGGAAAGGATAGGCCATGCCGCCGGCGCGCGTGGGATAGGCATAGCCGAAGCGGGGCGGATGCTCTGCCCCGAAGACGCGCCAGAACGCAGGCGCCTCCTCCTGCGAACGCAGCTCGTGGTTCCGCCCGTAATCGGGATCGGGCGGCGGCAGGTGTGCCAGGAGCTGCGCCGCGACGGCCCCGCGAAGCGTCGATCCGGGTACGTAGTCTGCGGACTGCACGTAGTTGCTGACGCGCGTCTCGTTCCCGATGCGTAGCGGTGCGTCAGCTCGGATGGTGAACTGGCTCACGGTCATCGTCATCACGCCACCCCTTACGCCTTGAGGCTCTCCAGCAGCGCACGTCGGCCGGCGGGCGTCTGTAGCTGGTCCGTGCCCGCGCCGGTGACGTCAGCCTGAAACTCACCCCAGCCCAGCCCTCCGCTCTTGCCACGCCCCAGCGCCGGTATCGACTGAAGCCCCGCGAGCACCAAGATCACCTCCTCCGGGTCCAAATCGCCGGTAAGCTGTCCGGTGAACATCAAAGCGGCGCCGGGTTCGAAGAGCTCCGTCGTGTAGAGCAGCGCATTCTCCGCCACGCCGCGGCGTCGTGAGATCGCCACACCGTAGCGCAGCGTGGTCCGCGGGCGTCCGCGGCTGTCTTTCAGCCGTCTTACGAGCGACTCCGGCCCCGAGAGCGTGAGCCGCGAAAAGCGCAGCCGTCCCGGATACCAGGGCGACCCAAAGATCCGGCAGACCCGGCAGACGTCGTCGTGATGCAAGCACATATCGCGGTTTGTCTCGCAGACCTCCAGCCCTAACGCCAGCGCGACCTGCTCCACGGCGTGGCGTAGCCGCCCCTTGAGCGCCGATGCCGGGACATAGGGCCACCCCTGCCGATCCTTGATCATCGCACGGTCGGCAAGCGATCCCTGTTGAGCGCCGGAACCGATGTTGAGCGGCGTCTCGGTCGTGAGCGTCACCTCTATCGTGACCATCTAGTCCTCCTCGCCTGCATCCGCCGCCACGAAGTCGTACATCTCGACGATATCCCAGAGGGCGGTCGCATAGCTGTAGTCCTTATCACCCAGTTTCTCCCAGGGAATGGGGTCCTGAGCGCCCGTGCCCTGCCCGATCCCCAGGACAGCGTCCAGCAGACGGTAGGCTTGGGCCATACGCGTTCGCTGATACTCGTAGAAGAGGGTGGACTCTGCCCGACCCAGCAACAGGTTTTCGGCCAGCAGGTGCATCTGGCTGGTGGAGAACCTCTGCCGGCGCAGGTCCACGAGTCCCTCCCACAGATCGAGCAGCGTGTCGGCACGATAGGGGCGTCGCAGCAGCCGCAGACTCTTACCCAACCCGCTCCCCATGTCAGGCAGCGTGTAGGGGTAGCTGTTGCGCAGGGCCCCCAGCTCCCGGTCGAGCATATCGACGGACTTGAAGATGTGGAAGTCGATGTAGCCGACATCCGCCTGCGCTTTCTCGCGCGCTGCCTTGGCGGAGCGGGCCAGGTCGTGGGCCACCTCCTGCAGTGCCCGGACGGGGGTGTGATCATCGGCAATCACCACACCGCCTGAAACGGTGCAGCGGCGATCCTGCCCCGGCGCGTAGAGGCCTGACTCGGCGAAATCGTGGGCGATGGACGCTGCCAGGGGAAGCGCGGCGTCACCCGGAACGATGAGCCAGACGTCATCGCCCCCAATGGTCAGTATCTCAAACGGATGAATTGGCACCTTCTCGCCCGGTCGGAATCTCTGGCCCAGTTCACGCCGGGTCTCGCCCGGGGCCACGCTTTCGGCGGTAAGCCGGCTACCCAGCCCGCGCATCACCGCCTGCTCCATCGTCTCGGCGATGGCCCGGCTGAAGTCGGCAAAGCCCTGCGCCGTGGGAGACCTGAAGAGAATCTGGCCCAATCCGTCGCCGTCCAGGTGAATGACCCCTACATAGCCCCTTCGGGCCAGACTCGCCTGCCCGATCTCCGAGAGGTCCTGTGGAATCTGGCGCGGGACGTACCCACGCTCGTCGTTAAGTTCGTCAGACAACGAAGGAAAGGGGCTGACCTTGCTGTAGTAGGCACGCTTGAGGCTGGCCCGCTGCGGCTGATCCAGGAAGTCCTGGAAGGACCCAAACCATGCGTGGCGACCCAGATAGTCGCGCTTCGCCCGACACGCCGAGCACAGGGGCCGATCGGGGAAGGAGGCGTCAACCGACGCCGGTCGTGTCTGACAGGAGGCGCAACGGACCATGTGCGATAGCGCTTCGAAGAAGGGCGGCGGCGCCTTGTCCTCCTTGCGTCGCCGCAGCCAGTGCCCAGCCCATTGGACGAGTCCGCCGAATCCCTCATCCGGGTATCCCTGAAGCACCATCTCCACCGTGACCGGACGCCAATCCGCTGTAACCGTGGCGACCTGCGTTTCGCGAGGATAGGCGGCCTCGACGGCGTCGCGCAAGGTATCCAGGTCCTCCGGCTGATCCGGCACCAGCGCCAGCATCCCGCCTCCCCCGGCGTAGATCACGCACCCCCTGTCGGCGCCCTCGTCCTGATCCCCGAACCGGGCGCGCACCAGATCGGCGATGTGGTGGTTGAGGTCATCCAGCTGCCGGCTGGCGCCGCGGATCTCGGGCAGCCTTGCAGACTCGAAGACGTAGTCCTGGGTGCGGTCGGTGTCGGCCGCGAAGATCGCGATGCCTCCCAGCGCCGCGACATCGGCCTCGGGTCGTCTGCCCTGCCGCAGGGGTGCCAGTACCTGCGTACGCCATTGGGTCAAGTCCATAGCTGTCTCCTCACACCGGCCGCACGTCTGAGGCCTGGGGGCCCTTCTGCCCCTGCGAGACCGTGTAGGTCACGCGCTGGTTGGGGCGCAGGGGATTTCCCTCAGCGACACCCTTCTCATGGAAAAACACGTCCTTGCCGCCCCCTTCCGGAGTAATGAAGCCGAAATGCCTGTCTACACTGAAGAACTTCACCTTGCCGCTCTGTCGGTCCCCTCTTGTTACGGGACGCGCTGTCTCCCTCTGAGTCCCTCGTCTCTGTGAGACGGGCCCCGGTGCAGGGCGGGTCGCTCTGGGGCTGTGAGCGACGGCATAGAAGCGCATCAAGCGTGCTGCCCATCCGAGTATCTCCGCCATCAGCTGAGGTTCATCCGAATAGCCTGCGAGATAACGCCGGCACACGTCGCGGATGTCTCGATAGTAAGCGAGGGTGCGACCGCTGCGGACCACAGCGCGCCCATCAACAATGACCGCATCCAGGTAGGCGAAAAAGGAGTGTCTCTGGTCAGGGTTGTTCAGGTAGGTGACGCAACTCATCACCTCGTTCGGATCCGTACCTGCTTGGGCTAAGGCCTGAGCGATCTCCTCAGCAACGACCATATGGTTTTCCTGCATCGGCTACTCCTCTCGGAGGATCTCCTCGACCGGGACCAGGAATGGCTCGAAGGCTCCCGTCTGAACAGGGTAAGAACAGAAGTAGAAGTGGCCCAGGTCGACCTTCTGGCTACCCCGGAGATAGACAAGGCGCATCCTGCTTCGCTGGTAGACTCCATCATCGCTGATGTGTCGCTCGTGAACAAAAAAGGCCACGCGCCGTCCGAAGCTGTCCTCGCCGTAGGCGACCGGCACGACCATTTCCGGACACAGATGCAGGTCGAGCATACGCTGGATGACCTTCCCGGCCGCATGCGCCGACAGACGCACCATACCACCACCGGCGCGTTCGCATTCCTGCTGGTTGCAGTGAGCGTAGAAATTACGATAGAAGTCCACGTCTGTCTGATAGACCTTCAGACGGTCCAACGTAACTTTGCCGCTGGAATGTTTGTGATTCGGATCAAACTTGGCAAGACTGTCTTGCCAGCTGACGCTCCCACGTGAAGGTACGGTACTGAGGTCGATCTCGACTTCACCCTCCAGGAAATCGCCAAAGGGCGTGAATCGTCCAAAGCGCCACCTGCAAAGCATCCGTTCTTTAAGATACTTGTAGGTCTTGATGTGGGGGTCCACGGGACCGATAGTATCGTCAGGCTCCTGAGGTTTCTCGTACTCATCGAACAGCTTGCGGATGGCCCTCATATGGCTGAGTTTCGGGTTGAGGCCTCTCGCCGCTGTGGCGTGTGCGAAAGCGTTGGCTATCTCTGGATCCTCGAACAGGGCGTTGTGAAATCTGATAACGATGTGAAGCAATCGCTCAAGTTCGCCCCAACCGCGAGTCGCCAGCTCCTTATACTCAACACTGTCTCGCTCTGAGAGATCCGCTAGATCCTGCTGCGTTTTTTGAAGGAACGCCTCCTCGCGCGCGCTCCCTATGAAACCCTTGGGAGGACGCAAGGTCCTGATCTGGGCAGTCCCCAACAGTTTCTCCAAAGCGCTGGAAAACGGAGCGTCCCTGGGACAATACTCGTAGGGATCCTTCCCGGCGAGATCGTTAGCGAGCAACACCACCAGGCTACGGTTGCCCAATACGTGCTCAAGGGAGGTACCGACATCGGGATGGCGTGCAAGATAGTGAAGGATTCCGGTCTCTAGGCCGACTACATCGCTGGCGAGAAGATAGTCCTCACCAAAGACCTCTGAAAAGACCGCAAATGCTACTTCCTCCTCTTCGATCTCCTGCAGCCTCTCGACAATGCGCGCGACCAGCGACTCCAGATCCGGTCTTATAGCTCTGTGTCCCCCCGCCGGAAAAGCATCCGACACAGCATCGAAGACTTCTCCGAAGTCAGGAGAAGGAGTATTCCACCGCTTCGAGTCAGCAGGTTCCACCGGGCAACCTCAATAGTTCCCGTCGGGGCACTGTCGACCTAAGTCGTAGCGCCAGAGCCGCGCGAGTTCGCGGAGCTGATCTTGCTGGATGAGACCGGTGCTCTCCTTGATGTACTCTCTCATATCTGTGGTCGCAGACCCGACATCATACTCAGTGTACGCCGTACCATCACCTGGCCACACCTCGAACTCCGCTGGTAATATGATCACCGAACCATAGCAGGCAGGTTTTCCGCCCCCGATCTTGAGCACAAGCGGCGGTTGCCCCAGTCCCATAGCCGTCAGTAACACACCGACGTCAGCCGCAGCAAGGTTGTCAAACCTGACGTTGAACGGCAACCTGGCCTCCGGCACAATCGTCTCGACCGGCGTCTGCGACTCGGTTATTGTGCGCCCGTGATAGTAGAACTTGCGGCCCCGGAGCCCACGCTTTGCATCGCTGTAAGCGCCGGTCCGGGTTCTAGGGGCGTACAGCGCGGGCATTCGAGCGATTCGTATCGCACGGTCGCCATCGAGGACAGCATCATCGAAGCGGACATTGCCCTCGTAACCCAGTGCTCCGAACATCCGGCACGCCAAGCAGAGGTTGGCCTTGTCCCTGCACTCACTGGCGCCCGAGGGCAGCCCAACGGCTCTGGTGATTCGCACGCAGGAGCGGGTAATGGCCTCAACCACGCTGCGAATGGTGCCCTTGAGTGTGCTGGCAGGTACACACGGCCGACCGTTGGTTCGAGTGATCTCTCGCACCAACCGGGTTCCCTGCCCGGAGCTAAGGCGCATCCGGCCAGACGAGATGTGAAGTGGGGTGGCAACGACCAAGATCGCGGCCATCCGACCGCTGACGGTGTTCGGCTGATAGCGATCATGGCCCTGTGGGCGTTCTCGATCCTCGCCACTCAGCGGCGCAATCGGCACAAAGTCATAGGGCTTTGGTGCGCGCTCCTCGTTGTTCCGGTAGGCCATGGCGTCCTCCCTCAGTCGAGACCCGCAACCTGTTTCCAGGCGGGGATGCAGGCTTTCCAGATGCCTTCGATCTTGGCCTCGTCCGTGAGATCAAGTGTCCAGTCGCTCCAGTCGTCCTCGTGCAAGGCAAGCCCGTCGGGCAATTGCCTGCCGGCATCGTCGTCGGCTTGGCCATAGCCGAACTGGTGACCATTGACCTTGAGATATCCGTAGCGCTCTGCTTCGTCCGCTCCGAGCAGCAGAGCAGCGCCCGGCAATCTGGTAGGATCTGAGGGTCTCCTGGGGTAGCGCAGCGTCAGCCTGTCAAAGCTCAGTGTGACGTGGCCCAGGCCGCGGCTCTTGCCGAACCCGATCCCCACTCGCTCCAGCTTGATGTCGCGGAGCGCCAGCGCCAACAGCCCCAACTGGGCGATGGTGAAGTTACGCACTTGGATCTGGGTGGTGAAGGCGCCCGCCGTCAGCACCTCCATCTGGAATGGCCCGACGGCGACCGAGCCGTAGACCCGGTCGATGGCAACCCCGTTGCGTTCCTCGGTCCGCACCTGGTCCGGATCGATAGGGTAGCCATCCTTCGTGCGCACCCGACCGGCCAACACAGTGTTTCCGAACATCCGGCAAATGAGGCAGGAGGAGCGGTGAACCTTGTCGCCCGGATCGGCCTGTTGGAGGTGAGCGCCACACGACTTCTTGTTGTCCAAAGGGTCACAGCTGAGTGCGTCGTTCACCGTGCGCGCGATGCGTTCGCAATGGCTGCGGATGACCCCCTTGAGGCTGGGGCCCGGCAGGTAGACCACGCGCTCACCGTTGTGCCATGTCCGTACGAACTCCATATCCGGCCGCGTGGGATCGGCACCCGTGTCACTGGCCTTGATCAGCACCGGCCCTTTCGGGATGATCGTGAGATCAATCGTGGCCTCGTTCAGCAGACGCTTGTGCATAGTTTCCCTCCCTATGACGCTGCAGGATCTGCTCCTGCAACGGATGCCGTTCTGCGGTGCACCTCTGCGCGAAGTGCGCGGACCCAGTCTCGGGCCTGCGCTTCAGTGATGGGTTCGCCGGTGGAAGCCTCGCCGCGGGCAAGCTGCGAGAGCAGACTGTCGGCAGTCGACAGCTCGACGGAGGACGCCGGGTCGAGCGCGATCCATCCTAGCCCACGACTGGTGAAACCGCCTAAGGCCACACGTCCTGCCCTCAGGTCGCGGAGGCCCAGCCACAATAGCCCCAGTTGCCAGTCCCTGAGGTTGTCGGCGATCATCGTGAGTGCAAACGCTGTACCGGCGGGAACAACCTCGTAATCGTAGAGGCGTCCGCCGGCAGCGGTGCCCTTGTCGCGATCGATTGCCACCCCGTCCCGCACCTGGAACTCACCGACCCAGGTCTCGGGTACCACCGGCAGATCCTCGATGATGACATGTGAAGCAACCCAAGGCGACCCAAAGGTTGAGCAGGGAATGCACGCCTTATCGGCAATCAGTGCGGCCAACTCCGCGTCATCCGGCGGCCCCCCATCGCGTCTGCCTGACGTGCGCAGCGAGGCGAGCTCCTCACCGGTGATGCAAGGTGTTCTGCGCTCGTCGCCTGTAGGGTCGCAGGCAATCGGACGAAGGTCAACATCGGGCGGCACCATACCGCGCACCACGGCCTCCAGGTGTCCCCGTAAGACACCTTTGAAGCTACTGCCCGGTACAAAAGGGGCGCCCTGCGGATCGCGCATCACGGCGTGCTGCGTGCCGACGGGCGTCGCCTCGCGCGTCGTGCCGATCCGCAGGGCGGACTGAGCTACGACGCGCCCTTTGATCGTCAGTCGTGAGTCGAGGCGATCAAACATGCGTTGCACCTGACTCGGACAGAATCCGCCAGGAACCCTTGGCTTGGCTGGTGCTGCCGAAGACGAAGGCGCGCACCAGATAACCCAGGTAATGCCGCATCATCTCATAGCGCAGCTCCGCGGCTATGTCACCCGGTATCTCCTGGTCCTGAAAGTGTGTCCGGAGATCGGCCAACACCTTCTCGGCTTGCGTGTGGACAACGCCGGCAGGCTCGGTGATCTGGGCGACGATGGAGAGGCCGAAATCTTTGTGCTGCCACTCCCGTCCGATGCGCGCTCGCCCGATCTGGTACCGAATGAAGTTGGCGACGACGGCGAGGCTGTGGGACTCCTGCGCCACGTTCAGCACGTTCTGAAGCTGGCTCTTCTCCATACGAGAGCCATCAAGAAGCGAAGCGTCGCGTTCGGCAGCGTGGACAACCGGATCCATATGGCGTCGGAGCAGCGCCTGGATCACAACCTCGAGGTAGGCTGTGTCAGCAGACATGCGACCTCCTTTTGGCAGGCAGCTCTGAAAGTGCCCAGAGCATCGGGACCAAGACCAACGAACTGCGTCCTAGTCACTGAACCGAGGCAGCTACGACCGTAACAAT
The DNA here is from genome assembly GCA_040774145.1 of Anaerolineae bacterium. Lineage (GTDB taxonomy): Bacteria > Chloroflexota > Anaerolineae > B4-G1 > SLSP01 > PWVB01. The sequence goes on along the minus strand of JAXGUU010000010.1, from coordinate 14,677 downwards.
AAAGAGTGTAGCACAAGTCTTGTTTCAGCGCAACTGCACGTTCACTTCCTAATCGAGTGACACTCTGAAATGCACCTCGTCACGTGCTGTGCAGCACCTGTGGTGTTGACTGCTATCTAGTAATGCGGAGTGCATCTCCCCAGTGGCCACTCCGTGTTCCTAGATGCTGCTCATCTTGACGGATGGTCAAGACTTTGACGCAAAGGCAGCTGGCGTCGTGAGCGAATCACGCCTATAATCATTTCGGCGTTCCGGTCCTGGAAGGGGTGGCTTCCTGGATGACCTCTCGTCCTAAGCTCACCCCGACGATAGAGCCGGAGAGATCTGCGTGTTGCGACGGGAGTAGACTCCAGTTTCGAGCGTGCCGGCGGGAGTACCGATGACAACTGACGCAAGCAATGTCCTTACAGAACTCAAAGGCCAAGACTATGTGATCCACCTGTCACAGGAAACGCTGCGCATGGTGGCGATCAACCATGGCCAAGATACTCCGTACCTCACCGTCGATCTTCCCAACCAAGCTAACGCTGAAGCCAGCGCGATGCGCGATTACCACGGCAGATACCTGTTCGAGCTTCTGCAGAATGCCAACGATGCTATCCATGCGGCTAAGGAGATCGGCCACGCCCCCGCTGGCGGTCTCTACCGAGTCCAAATCGCTGTCACCGACTCCGCTCTCATCGTGGCGAATGACGGCGTGCCCTTCCAGGAGAACGATGTCAACAGCATCTATCGTTGGGGCGAGAGTTCGAAGGATCCGAATAAGTCCATTGGGCATAAGGGTATCGGCTTCAAGTCAGTGCTGGAGATCACCCACTCTCCCGAGATCTTCTCGCAGGTTGTGCAGTTTCGCTTCGACCAACGTACCTGCGAAAGGGCAGTCCGGAAGATCGTGGGAGGACGCGCCAAGCTGAAGCTGCCGATCACGCGGTTTGTCTTTCCCTATCAGATCGATGAAGTCCCATCACCGGATCGTGAACGAGTTCGCAGCTTGCTGTTTGACGAAGGCTATGCGACGGTCATACGGTTGCCACTGCGAGTGCCACGCAAGGCGGTTTACGAACGACTGGCACAGGATCTCGAACCCACGTTACTGCTCTTCCTCAATGGGATCGACAGAATCGAGATATCCGGCGGTGGCGGTATGGTGAGGACTCTGCACAAGCAGACGCATCGCTCAGAAGAGGGCCTCGCGCAGGACATCACGCTCTATGACAGTGAGCAACGCGTGTCGCGCTGGTTGCTGTTTGACGCTGCCAAGCAACCGATCACGGATCAGTCTCTGACCAGGGAGTTAGGCGACAAAGCCTGGGAGCGGGTCAAGAGAGTCGGATTTGCCGTTGCTTTTCCCCTGGATGCGGAGGGTCGCCTGGATGCGAATCACACTGATCCTCAGCGTCTGTTTGTGTACTTCCCCACCAATGTCTTCACTGGTCTACGATACCTGATTCACGGTGACTTCTACGTTGACGCGGCTCGGAAGGAGGTCGATATTCGGTGCTACAACCGCTGGTTGGCTGCCCAACTGGCGTCCTTCTTGCGCCGGCAAGTGCTGCCGGAGCTCGCCCAGCGCTTTCCACACGACGCCAGGGTTGTCGAGGCTCTGGTGCCACGTGAACAACCCGCTTCGTTTGCTGCGATCCTGTCACACGAGATCCAGGAGGCACTGCGCGTCTGCCCCTTTGTGCCTGTGAAGGATAGTGAGCCGGTAAGGCCCAAGGACGTTGTGCTCGCACCGCCCGGCGCAGATGCGTCCATCGCCGAGTTTCGCAGATTCCTTCCTGTCGCCGAGTTGGCCCGCAGATCGGGTCGACGCCGGTTCCCACTGGTTGATGTTGAGCTACAGGAGAGCACGGTTCAGTTTCTCGTAGCACTGGGAGCGAAGCGCCTGACTTTCTCTGAGACGTTCAAAGTCCTTGACGGGCGCTCCTGTGTGGTGGAACCGGAAGACTATCCTGAGTTCTACCGCTTCCTCTGGAGGTGGCGCGAGCAACTCCCGCCCGGTGTAAGGGTCCGATTCTCTGAGGAGCTCAGCCAGTCGCGCTGCGTCGTTACCGATCGTGACCTATGGAGACAGCCGCACGAACAGCTGTATCACGCCAAGCTGCGACAGGAAACGCCGACGATGCCCCAGGCTGTGTCCGCTGAGCTAGTGAGTCCGCTCGCCTATGATGCGGACGGTCGCGCGGGTTGGACCTACCGCCTCCTGGATACCCTACAACCGGCTGTTCGGGACTATGACGCTCCGGAGATCATCCGTAACGCGATCATCCCCTTGTTTGAGGGCGCACGATTCCAGGATCTGACGCTTGAACGGCGGGCCGAGGTATACCGCTACCTGTTCGCCTATTGGCGTTCGCGACGAGGTGCGGGCGATCCTGAAGTTGATCGCGTGAAGGGCATGGTACAGGTACCGGCTCGCCTGCTGACCAACCGTAGAGCGGATCAGTGGCTGCCAGCAGATCAGGTATATCTGTCCATCGCCTGGCATGACGATGATCGCCTGGAGCGCCTATACGAAGGGTGCGAGAAACCCTTTCTCTTCCAGATCCGGGGGCTCGACATCGCTCCGGCAGACCGAGATGAGTGGGCACGTTTTTGGAACTGGTTGGGAGTGGCAACACTACCTCGCATCCTCGTTGACGAAATCACGGCAGATAGCGTCAGGCGGAATCGCAGAAGCTTTCTGCGCCAACACCACCCTCACAAAGGAACCCATCTCTGGATCGCCTACCTGAATGACATCGAGGCCAAGCACGGGGCCTGTGCGGTTCACGGCGATCGGTACCGTCAGTTGCGCCGTTCGGTGAGTTTGGATGGCTTCGCAGATTTCGTGGAGCGGGGACAAGCCGATCGACTTCTGCTGCTCTATGACCTGCTAGCCGATGGCTGGGGCCAGGTGCCCAAGGCCGCGCTTCGTGCCGAGGTGTGTTGTTATCGGCGCGACTGTCGGCAGTACGCCCGCTCGGAGCAGGTGCCGTCGTTCCTTGATTATCTACTGCGCAATGCTGAGTGGATACCTGCCAGAACAAACGTCGATGGCACGCCTCAGTTTCAGCTTCGCCAACCGCGGCACTGTTGGTTCGTTTCCAGTGGCGAGAACCCAACTGTACGCAACCTGCTGCCCACGCCGCCTGTTGACGGTGAAAGGCCGGAACACCAGGAGTTCTGCCAGTACATTGGCATGCGCTTCATCGAGCGGGCCACGCAGGAGGACTTGGTGGAGATGCTGCGACGCTTGCCCCTGGATTACCCGGATCCGAGCATCGCCGTCTATTCCGGACGGAGACTCGTGCCGCGCGCGCTAGGCACTTTCTCGCGTTGGATCATTGGGCGTATCAACAACCTGCTCGCACCTCTGAGCGCTCAAGAGCGTTCGGAGTTGGCGGAGCGCGTGCCTCTGATTGCCTTGCAGGGCAACTCACTATGTTACGTTCATCCACCTGAGCCCGTGTTTTACGCAGACGATCGGTATCATACGGTGCGGTGGCGAGCACATCTGCCCTTTGCGCAAATGGACGACAACTGTCAGGATGCCGCCCGCTTGCTGGGTGTCAGCTTCATCTCTCAGAATGCCGAGGAAGCATGTGTGCCTGGCAAGCGGCTTGAGGCTGAGAGCTCGCGACTGGAGAGCCGCTTCAAGGCGGCGCGACCCTACATGCTGGCCATCGTCAAGGAGCAGCGGGAGTCGGAGCTCCAGGATGCGGCGCTCTACCTGACGCGGCTCGATCTGGTCGTGGTGGACCACTTGGTAGTGCATCGTCGCCTGACGATCCCGCCCTACATCGACATTGCCGATCGCCAGGCTTCGGTATACTTGGAGGTCGCGACGGGCAGGCGAGCCGGATCTGCTGGTCGCGCGCCTCGAAGCGGAACCCTATACGTGCGCCAGGGCAAGGAGGAGCATTTCGACCTGATGGCGGGGCCAATCGCGGAGTTCATCCGCATGCCCAGCCTAGCCGATGCTTTCGTTGTGCTATTGGACCGCGGTGGCAAGGAAGGCAGACTCCGTTTCCTGCAGACGCGTGGCCTGGCCGAGGACCATGTGAAGAACATACGCTTGCTGTTGGCGAATCCGGTCTTCGGCCAGGAACCCGACTCAGAGGAAGAGGATCGAGAACTCGACGAGCATCTGATTCGGCAGATCAACCGCGACGTCCAAGACCAAGAATCAGTGCCTGCGGCGAAGCAGGAGCGGCAGTTGACAGAGTTGTCTGACCTAGCCGAGGGTGACGGGCAGGCCCCCAGACCCGTGATCGAGTTCCCGCCTCTGGAGTTGGCGCAAGTTCGCGTCGTTCAGGTGTCGTCCCAAGACGGACTCACGCCACAGCCCAAGGTACGGCATCCGGGCGGTCGGGGCCGGGGCGGTAAGCCTGACTGGGAGCGAGACAACCGGCTGCGAGAGGCCTATGGCGAGCGGGGGGAGTACGTGGTCAAGCTGCTTGAAGTGGAGCGACTTCGCACCTTGGGAGTCTCAAGTCCTGAGACATGGGTGCAGTGGCGACGCGAACAGGGCGACTTCACGGCGGATCACGACATCGAGAGTCGAGATCGGGTGGACGGTCACTGGGTGGACATTGCACTAGAGGTGAAGGCCACACCAGGATACGACTTCCGGTTCCCGATGTCGCGAGACGAGCTCTTGTGCGCGGAGCGGTGGGGGGATTGCTATCGTCTCTACCGTGTCGTAGACATCCTGTCCAGTTCGCCTCGCGTCTATGTGTTCGGCAACCCCTTTCTGCTCTGGCAACAAGGACGGGCGCTCATCGAACCCAGAGATACGTACGTGGTGCTGCCCGATCCACGTAAGAGCGACGAGTCGCATGTGGTGCAGGCAGAGGACGAATCTCTGTAGCTGCGAATGCCGGTATGCAACTTGGGGAGGTCTCCTGCAATGCCGGGAAGAGATGGATACCAAGGGACGTCAAGACACACCCACGCGTCGCTGGGTGCTTTCTGCTCCAGCAGAAAGCGCCCAGCGACTCGGCTAACGCTGTGCAAGGTGAGGAGGGAGCCGGCACCGATGCTGCCTTTACGTACTTCCACCTGGCTATGGCTTCCCACAACGTTCCAATCGCTCGTCATCTGAGTCTCCTCCCATGCCACGTACTCCCCTCCCGCATAGGTTTGGTCCTCAGCTGTATGACCGCGCTGATCTCCTTGATATGCGCCTACGTCACTGCTTCCCAAAGGGCATATCATTGGGTCGCACACGACACCTTGGGAAAGGGTCTCCCTTCCTCCACCCCCATTCCCCAGAAATCAGCTTTCAGAAGTGCAGCGCCCAGCCATCGGAGCCGGAACCGACCAGGGAGACGACCACCCGAACGGTCGCGCCCGTCGTCCGGATCGTAGGGGTAGGCATAGTTCAGCAGCCTAACACTCCACTCTCCCCACCTGCTACGCGTTCACCAGAACGTGGGAACCTCTTGCTGCTGCCGAGGTAGAGAGGCGCCATATGTTGACTCGGTCGGGCTTATGCGGACAGCTTGGCGAGGCCGGCATAGCGAGCCGATTGCCGTGATGGCGTCTTTGAGTGCGTGAGCGATCCGGTGATGCGGAGGGGTTTCTGCTGGAGCAGAAACTCCAGAGATGTCGGGCAGAATGCACACCCTCACACCGGAGACTGACCAGATCATCCGAAAGCAGCATTACAATTCACCGCTCTGCCGGCAATGACCGGCCAGTGCTGTACAAGGCTGGCTGAGTCACCAAGACGCAGGACCACAGGAGCTACAGGGCACCGGCTGGCGGCTGAAGCCGCGGGTGTCGGTCAAGGATCACGTCAGACCTCTCTGAGGGCTCGAAGGTCATCCTTATCGAAGCAGGTAGGGTGCTAGCATCCCCTTAGAGGCCTCTGGGACGCGATCTACGCGATTTTCCGTGCCTCATGGATAGATCGTATGTTCTATGAAGATGCGGCGCTTAGAAAGCAGATCTCGGCATAGCAGTTCGTTTCACAAGGTCGGCAGAGCCACCGTCTGGCGAACCGTCACAGCAACGATCCATTCACTTCGCCGGATGTTTTCTGCTGGAGCAGAAACGGACTCACCAGTCGTAGCCGGGCAGGCCACAGCGATGAGGGTCGTGCACCTCGCGTCGCCGTCTCTACCGCACAGGACCCTGGGATACCATCTCCTACGCCGTATCCGCCCACCAGCCTTGAGCGGGCCCAGAGCCCATCCCCAGGCCTGAGCTCGATCTAGTAGAGACGAAGGCCGTGCCCCCATAGGCTTACGGGATACTCGGCCACCAGGTCAGACACGCCCGTACGAGACGCACATAGAGCTGCACAATGCCGGGCCACACAGGGATACGCATCTCGATCGCGCCTGCCCTGTACGTCACGCACGCGAACGTAGGTTCAGCGTGTAGCACGTCAGGGATCCCCGTCACCGCAAGCCGTCCCTCACCCACACCTGCTACATATTCCGCTCACGCAAGAGGGGAACAACACCTCCTTGTAGACACACACCACCGTCAAGGCAGATGTCGCCACACCATATCCCCGGAAATACACCGCAGCAGGATACCGTGTCACAGACAACGCTCCTCTAGCCTGGAAAGGGAACTGAACACACCGATGGTGAGACGCAGTAGACACACTCCCATTCAAAGCCCATACGGCATCATCAACCCTACCAGGGTAGCAATGCTCATAGAGGAAGCCATATAGAAGGCAGTGTGGACATAGCCGTCGCCTACGCCGCTTACCCGTATATAGGAGCCACAGCCTGATAAGCCCACCATCCACCTTACCCCAGTCGTTAGGGGTGCCGACCACAGCTCGCAGCAAGTAGAAAGGGGCCGGGAATGCATCGGGGCGATCTCAGTTTGTCTGCCCCCAGCAGACGCATGTGGAGCGGGCTAGGGTCCAAGTAGCAGACAGGGGTGACGGCGCGTAGGGTGAAAGAGGTCAGGAGTCTCTGCTCCAGCAGAAACTCCTGATATGTCACACAGAATGCCCGAAATGACGCTGGAACCAGGCAAGTGACGGCACAAACGGCCCGGAGTTAGTCCGGATCGCGCCGCAGTTCGCCGGTAAGCAGGCCTTCCTCAGCCAAGTGCTCGCGACAGTCCAAGACTTTGCTGGCGCTCATCATTCCCAATGCGGCCCGCTAGTCGCGGCTCAGGTGCTACTCGCCATCTTCGCCAGTTATCATCTTGACCACAAGCCACTGCGCCAGCTCGTGCACTGCCCAACGATGCGCTCAGATCACCTCGGGAACGATGGCGAAGCACCGCTGATTGCCGCCTTCGTCAGTGGCCTGGCTCTTGTCGAGGTCCGGCATGCGTTGGTCGCTCAATTGCCGACTTGACTGTCTAGTCGGGAGCGATAGACTGTCATTGATGGGCTCTCCTGAGCCGTCACCTGCCGCCGATGGGGTCCCGGCCTCGGAACCGTCCCCCTCGGCGGCTTCTTGCGCTAGACGCTCCCGTCCCCAGCGAAGCAAAAGCAAGTGTGCCTTGAACAGTGCGTCCGGGTAGAGGTCTTCAGTGTTGCTCACAGTGTACCTCCCCTCCGTCGCTCTTGTCGGTACCGGCGGAGTCCCGGAGTCGGGCGCACCGTTGCAGCTCTTCTCTGGGAATGTGGCTAATCCGATGCTCGGGGTTGCGAAGTCCTTTCAGGGCCACCCGGAGGAGTGGGTCATACTCCGGCGACTCTAGCATCATACTGAGACGGTTGATCATAGTGCACCTCCTAGAACACGAAAATGAGAGTGGTTTCTATCACTACCCCCATTGTCCCAGAAGGTGTATCCGGGAATCAATATCCCGGATGTCCCGATTTCATCCCACTTATTCCCGTCTGCGGCGGGGTGCCACCTCTTCGCCATACTGCCCGAGCGCCATGACCATCGCTTGCTCCCTTCGACCTGACTTCGTTAACTGGTCGGTGTAGTACCCAGTGCCCATCTGCTGGGTTCAGCCTTACTGGCCGTTCTCCACAGCATCTGTCAGGGCTGAGAGAGCTGCTGAGTGCCCTAGCGTCGTGTCTACGATGTCTTTCGCACCCGGCTGAGTCGGATGGTTATCCGGGAGACGGCGCCCAGGTGCGTTTTTGCTCGGTTTTGTTGGGCGTTTGCTCTCTGTTCTGAGTTGCTGTACCATCGGTGTATGTGTTGCCTGGACCGTCTTGCCATGAGTCGGAGAGCTCTACTATGGTAGCACTCGCAGCCGCGCCGACAGGACCAGCGGAAGCGGTGTGTGTTGATTGTGCCCTTGAGTTCTTTGTGGGCGGTTACGTGACGACCTACCCGACGGCGCTGCCCTACCAGCGCGTCAGCCCCTATCTCGGCGGTCGCGACCTGGCAGGGGAGATCGTCGAGGCGGCTCACCGTGCCGGGCTCAAGGCCCTGGGGATGATCGACCTCGGGCAGGTCCCCGAACAGGCGGCTGCGGACCACCCCGAGTGGTGCACGCAGGATGAGCATGGGAACCTTGTGGAGCGGCTTCCGGGCCTCTATGCGTCGTGTCCGATGGGCGGCTTCCAGAACGACTACGTCCGCGAGATCGTCGCGGAGATCCTGGGGCGCTACCCGCTGGATTGCGTCAAGTTCGGCGGCGGGAGCTTCGGGTTCTCGCGATCCGTCTGCTACTGCCCGAGCTGCCGGCGGAGCTTCCGGGAGCTGACGGGGCACGACCTGCCTGCCGGCGAGGATTGGAGCGACCCTCTCTGGCGGACCTACACCGGTTGGCGGCTGGACCAGGCGCGTCTGCGGGTTGAGGCGCTGGCAGAGGTCGTGCACAGCATCGATCCGGGAATGCCCTTGATGGGCAACAGCGTCTGCTTCGGCGATCCCGGATGGACGGTGGGCGCGTCGATTGACGTAGAACACCAGGCTGCCGTGGCGGATGCCGTCCAGGTGGAGATCCAGACGCGCGGGCGCTACGATGAGGGCGCGGCAGACGGTCGGCCCGTCGGCTCGACCAGCTGGCAGTACCTGGGTTGGCCCGCCGAGACCGCCCGCTTTATGACCTCGGTCTCCGACACGCCCATCTGGGTGGTGACCTCCTACTTCCTGGCGTGGCCCTGGCGGCGCAGCGCGATGGCGCCGGTCGAGCAGAAGGTCTACCTGGCCCAGGTCGCCGCCAACGGCGCCGATCCGATGGTCAACCTCTCCGGCGGACCGCCCGCCGTCCACGAGGACCCGCGCGGCTTTGAGGTCATCCGTGACCTCTACGGCTTCCTGGACAGACATCGGGCTTACTACGAAGGCGACACCTCCGGGGCTAACGTTGCGCTCGTCTACTCGCTCCCCACCATGTTCTATTACGGGAAGGACGATCCCGAGCGCCGCTACGTGCACGAGATCCGCGGGATCGAGCAGGCGCTACACGCGGCGCACATCCCCTTCGACATCATCTCGACGCGGGTGTTGACGCCGGAGACCTTGGCTCGCTATGACGTCCTGATCCTACCGACCCTGGCCTGCATGTCTGAGGAGGAAGCCGCCGTGATCCGCGGCTACGTCGAGGGCGGCGGGAGCATCGTGACCACCTTTGAGACCTCGTTGTACGACCACGCGGGGGTCCGACGCGACGACTTCCTGCTGGCAGATCTCACCGGCGCGCACTACGCCGGCGAGACCAGGTCGTCTATGGCTAGCGAAGACGAGGGCTACAAGCAGGTCTACATGCAGATCGCAGATGAGCACCCCCTTCTGAGAGGGGTGGAGGGGACCACGCCCCCTAGAACGGGGACTGCGTCCCCTGGAACGGGGACTGCGTCCCCTGGAACGGGGACTGCGCTCCTACCGATGGGAGGGTCCATCTGCCTCGTCTCAGCTGCGGAGGACGCCGACGTCCCGCTGACGCTCTCTGCTCCTTTTGTCGTCTTCCCCGAGGGTTTCTCCTATCCCACGGCGCCGGCACCGGGCCATCCGCTGGCCGTCACGAGGGAGCTCGCCGGAGGTGGTCGCTCGGTCGCCTTCAGCGGTGCGCTGGGATCGCTGGCGTGGACGGTGCCCTATCCTGATCTGCAGGAGCTGATCGCCAATGCCGTGCGTTGGGCCGCCGCTGATCGCCTGCCGCTCCGCGTGACCGCCCCGCCGACCCTCCAGGTCTCGCTGCGCAAGCAGAGCGTTCCCGCTCAACCAAGCAGCGTGGGCGGCTCAGCTAGCCGCCCTAAGTCATGTGGGTCGGGAAGCTGTCCCGACCTCCGCATAGTGCACCTGATCAACCTGACCGGCGGGGAGCGGTACTTCCGTGAGTTGGTGCCGCTGCGCGATGTGGCGGTGACCCTGTCGGCAGAGGTGGCGCCCGGCGTGGAGCGGGCTTTCCTGCTTGCAGCGGACATCGAGCTGCCGGTGACGTCGGTGCCCGGTGGCTGGAAGGTCACGGTGCCCGAGATCGTTGACTACGACGTGTTGGTCTTTGAGCTGAGTCACGGATGACCCTATGGAAACCCAAACATTAGGACGAACCGGCGCGACCGTCAGCCGTCTGGGCTTTGGCGGGGCGCCCGCAGGCCTGGCTAACTATCTCGAAGCATATACGCCTGAGGACCGCGCGCAGCGGGATGCGGTCGTCGCTGCCCTCCAGCGTGCTGTGGAGCTGGGGGTGACCTACTTTGACACGGCGCCGGCCTATGGAGAAGGGGCCAGCGAAGCCATCTACGGCGAAGCACTGGCGGGACTGGGTGAGCGCATCTTCCTGGCGACGAAGATCGTGCCCGACACTGCGGATGTCCGGGCCGGCGTGGAGGCGAGCCTGAAGCGGTTGCGGCGCGATACGTTGGATCTGGTGCAGATCCACGGCTCGAGCTACAGTGACGCGCAGGCGGAGACCTTGCTCGCCCCGGGGGGGATGGTGGCGCAGCTGGAGGCGCTGCGTGACGAGGGCTTGATCCGCTTCCTGGGGTTCACCACAGAGGACAACAACCCGGCGGTCTATCGGTTCATCGCGTCGGGTCGCTTCGATGTGATGCAGCTCTGCTACAACCTGCTCTATCAGCACCCTGCTGAGTGGACGCGCCCCTTCGGCAGCATGTTCGAGGCCGAGAAGCAGCAGATGGGGATCGTGACGATGCGCACGGTGACGTCGGGGCTGCTGCAGAAGTGGATCCGCTGGGTCGACCCGGACAACACCTTCGATTACACGCCCGCGTTGCTGCAGTTTGTGCTCTCCAATCCCATGGTCGATGTCGCCCTGGTGGGCATGCGGAGCGTCGAAGAGGTGGAAGCCAACGTGCGGATCGCTGAGGACCTTGAGGGGCGCATCGATCTGGAGATGCTGCACAGCAAGTATGTTTGAGAAGCGGTTTTCAGTGGAGGCCGTATGACTCAAGACCGACCGAACTTCGTGCTGATCATGACCGATACGCAGGCGACGAACGTGATCGGCGCCTACGGTCATCCGGAGCTTCAGACGCCGAATATCGACCGTCTCGCGGAGACAGGCCTGCTCTTTGAACGGGCCTATACCACCTGTCCTCTCTGTACGCCCGCGCGCGCCGGGCTCTTCACCGGCATCTATCCACACACGGCGGGGGCGTGGACCAACAACCTTCCGCTGGGCGACAACATCCTGTCGATGGGCCGGCGCTTCAGCGACGGCGGGTATGATACGGCCTACATCGGGAAATGGCACCTCGACGGGCACGACTACTTCGGCACCGGTATCTGTCCTCCGGGGTGGGATCCGGCCTATTGGTACGACGGCAAGGCCTACCTGGATGAGCTGACGCCGGACGAGATCACGCTCTGGCGGCAGCAGCTCAATACCCTGGAGGACCTGCGCGCGCACGACGTCCGTGCTGAGTTCACCTGGGCGCATCGCATCGGTGACCGTGCTATCGACTATCTCCGGAATCGGTCCGACGACCCCTTCCTGCTCGTGGTCTCCTATGATGAGCCGCACCATCCTTTCACCTGCCCACCGGCGTATGTGGAGCGTTTCGTCGACTACAATTACCCGTTGGGGCCGGGTGCCTTCGACACGTTGGAGGACAAGCCGGCGCACCAGCGGGAGTGGGCTGCCTCAGCCCGGATCGGGGAACAGATCAGAGACGGGACCATGCGCCGGCCGATGTACTTCGGATGCAACAGCTTTGTCGATGCCGAGATCGGGCGCGTGATCGATGCTGTGCATCAGTGGGCCCCTGGGAACACCACGATCATCTTCACCTCCGACCACGGCGATATGCTCGGTGCCCACCAGCTCGACGGCAAGGGCCCCGTGATGTATGAGGAGATCGCCCATATCCCGCTGATCATCGAGCCGCCGCGTGGCGGGTGGGAAGCCGGCTCGTCCACGGAGGGTTCAGGCGTTCGTCCGGTGGGGCGCAGGGTCTCCACGCTTGTCAGCCACATCGACCTGTTGCCGACGCTGCTGGAGCTGGCGGGGCTGGAGACGCCGCCGATTCTGGAGGGCGAGAGCCTGGTCCCGTTGCTGCAAGGCGAGGAGGATCCGGACCGCGGTGTCGCCGTCGAGTTCCAGCGCTACGAGATCGAGCACGATTCATGGGGTGGCTTCCAGCCGGTGCGGGCCTGGGTTCAGGGCCGCTATAAGCTCGTCATCAACTTGCTGCACAGCGATGAGCTCTATGACCTGGAGGCAGATCCGGGCGAGGTTCACAACCTCATCGATGCGCCGGAGCACGCGGCGGCGCGCGATGCACTCCACGATAGCTTGTTGACGTGGATGTACGAGAAGCGTGACCCCTTCCGTGGGCCGGTGTGGGAACGGCGCACGTGGCGGGAGCAGCGGCACCTGGGGTGGCGGGGCGAGTTCCGCCCGCGACCCGCCGATGGCTATGCCCCCGAGGTCCGTGACTACGATACCGGCCTCCCGACGAAGGGCGTCAAGCTCGAATACGGACGGTGAGGGCTCGATACTGGATACTGGATTTCGGATGCGGGATCTGCGATTCGTTGATTTGTCTATTTGGTGATCTGTTCACTTGACCACAGGAGGAACAACTGATGACTGCGAGCTTTAGCCTAAGCGCGTTTGGGGATGAGATTGCCCCGGATCTGGATGAGCAGCTGAAGACCCTGGTGGAGTTGGAGGTCCATGGTCTGGACCTTCGTGGGGCATGGGGCACTAACGTGCTCCATATGGACGACGAGCTGGTGGAGAAGGTGGCGGCGACGTGCGCTCGGCACGGCGTCACCGTCGCCTGCCTGGGCAGCCCTATCGGCAAGTCGCCGATCGTTGAGCCCATCGAGACCGAGATGCAGAACCTGGGGCGGATCTTCCAGGTGGGCGAGGTGGTGGGGTGCCGCAGCGTGCGGCTCTTCTCCTTCTATCCTCCGGACACAAGCACCAACGAGGCGTACGACCAGTACGTCGATGCCGCCGTCGAGCGTCTGGGTCGCCTGACGCGGATGGCGGAGGAGGCGGGCTTCACCCTGCTGCTGGAGAATGAGAAGGGCATTGTCACCGATACCCTGGCCCGCTGCGAGACGGTCGTCAAGGCGGTTGACAGCCCAAGTCTGCGCTTCCTGTGGGACTCGGCGAACTTCATCCAGGTCGGCGAGGAGCGGGTCGTGGAACGCGGCTGGCCTATGCTCGGTGACCTCATCGGCTACGTGCACATCAAGGATGCGGTGTTGAGCGACGGGCACGTCGTGCCTGCGGGTGAGGGGGATGGCCAACTTCCGCTCCTGTTGAGCAAGCTGAAGGCTGCCGGTTACCAAGGCGTGCTCGCGCTCGAGCCCCATCTCAAGATCGCCGGGCACAGCACGGGCTTCAGTGGCGCGGATGGAATGCGCATCGCGGTGACTGCCCTGCGGAAAGTGATGGCTGAGGCGGGCGTGACCGAGTCGGGCATCGGGGTATGAAACGTGATAGCCCAGGGAGGGCGACGCAGATCGTCCTGATAGGAGCTGGGAGCGCGGTTTTCACGAAGGGGTTGGTCGCCGATCTGATCGCGGCGCCTGAGTTGGGGCCGTGGGAGTTGGGCCTGGTCGACATCGACCTGGAGGCGCTCGACGTGGCGGAGGGGCTGGCACGGCGCATGGTGACCGCGGTCGGGGCGCGTGGTCCGGAGGTCGAGATCGCGGTGAGCGCGTCGGTGGACCGGCGTGACCTGCTGCCCGGCGCCGACGTCGTGGTGACGACGATCGGAGTCGGTGGACGGCGGGCCTGGGAGGCCGACGTCTTCATCCCGCGCAAGCACGGCATCTATCAGCCGGTGGGCGATACGGTGATGCCGGGCGGGATCTCTCGCGCGATGCGTATGGTCCCGGCGCTCGTGGCGATCGCGCGCGATGTGGCTGAGCTCTGTCCCGATGCCTGGTTCTTCAACTACAGTAATCCGATGACGGTCAACTGCTGGGCGGTGCGCGAGGCGACGGGCGTGCCGGTGATCGGGTTGTGTCACGGTACCTTCGATGTGAGCCGCGAGCTGGCGCGCTTCGTGGGTGCGCCGCCGGAGGAGGTGACTACCCGCTTCGCGGGACTCAACCACCTCACCTTTATCCACGATCTTCGCCGGCGCGGGCGCGATATGTGGCCCGTCGCCCGCGAGCGTCTTGGCTCTGATGTGGGTCGGGTAGCTGACCCGACCGTGGGCGGTTCGGCTACCCGACTCCCGTGGGCGGATAATCCCTTCTCCTGGTCGCTCTTCGCCGCCTACGGCGCCTACCCCGCGGCGAATGATCGCCACGTCACGGAGTTCTTCCCCGAGCGCTTCCCCGGCGGAAGCTATTATGGTAAGACGCTGGGGGTC
>JAXGUU010000009.1:0-28849 GCA_040774145.1 Anaerolineae bacterium | reverse complement strand
GGAGATCCGGCACGATACCCCCGCGACTGCGATTGCCCCTGTGGCGTCCTCCAACCCCGGGTTGCTCCGTGTCAGGTGGGTACCCGCTTCTACGGAGGCGCGTGTGCCTAGGTCGGTCCCAGCACCACCCCTGCTCGAGCCGCCAGGCCTCCCACAGGTGATCCTCAACATCGTTCTGAACTACCCCGATCGCCACCTGCGGGTGACGCAGCACATCCGGCTCGTCAACGCGACCGACGACCCCTGGGATGAGATCGTCTTCTCCGTTCCACCGGCGCGCACGCCCGGGGTCTTCAAGCTTGACTCCATCGCCGGGGCGACCCTGGAGGGTACGATGCTCACCCTCACCATGCCGACCCCGGTTCTGCCTGGTGAGCCGGTGTCGATCACATTGGCCTATGAGATCAATATCCCCGACATTCTCCCCACGGACGGGCATCCTGAGGGTAACCTAGGCGCGGGCGAACGCGTGATCCAGATGGGTGATTGGCATCCCACCCTCGTGCCCTACCTCTCCGGGTTCGGGTGGCAGCGTTGGTCCTATCACGCGATCGGTGATCCGGTGATCTATCCTATAGCTGACTATGACGTGCGCCTCTACGCCGACTCTTCTATCGTGATCGCGGCGCCCGGTGTTGCAACGCGGCAGGGGCTCCTGCGTCGTTACGAGCTCCAGCAGGCGCGGAGCTTTGCCCTTCTCGCTAGCCCGGACTATCAGCTACTTGAGGCCGACGCCGGCGGGATACCGCTCCGTGCTTATGTCCTCCCGGGCTATGCCGGGGCCGAGCAGCATGCCGTGGAGGTCGCGTCACGGGCGATCCTCCATTTCAGCGACTTGTTTGGTCCCTATCCGACAGATGGCCTGGTGATTGCTCAGAACGCCTACAGTGGATCGATGGAGTACTCGGGGCTGATCAGCCTCAGCCGGCAGGCCTTTCAGGTCTACAAGGGCAGTCCACAGGCGCTACTGACTCGCCTGACCGTGCACGAAGTTGCCCATCAATGGTGGTATGGTGCGGTGGGCAGCGACCAGGTGCATGAGCCCTGGCTTGATGAGGCCCTGGCGAGGTACAGTGAGCTGCTCTACTACGAGCGTTACGCACCAGATCTTGTCGATTGGTGGTGGGCGGCGCACTTCACCGATGTCGATGGGCCTATCGATGGCTCGATCTACGATTTCGACACCTCCTATGACTATATCCAGCAGGTCTATGGTCAGGGCGCCCGGTTCATCCACGAGGTGCGGCGATGGCTGGGTGACGAGCAGTTCTTCGCCTTTCTCCGTGCCTATCGCGACGCGGGCGAGGGCCGGCTGATGGGAACCGACGACTTCGTCACCATCCTGCAGGCTCACTCAGAACGGGATCCGGCTCCGTTGCTCGAGCGATACTTCAGCACGGGGGGTTGCCAATCGAATGAGATCCCTATAATGGATTGAGATGCTTGAGATCGATGGTTCCTGTGGCGAGGGAGGCGGGCAGACCGTACGCTCTGCGTTGACCCTGTCTGTGATCACGGGTAGGGCAATCCGGCTCACCCGCGTCCGTGCTCAGCGCTCGAAACCCGGTTTGCGACCTCAGCACCTCACGGCGGTGCGGGCTGCAGCTGCGCTCTGTCGGGCGCATGTATCGGGCGACGCGCTGGGCAGCTCCGAGATCACCTTTGAGCCGCAGGCGGCGTGTGCGGCGGGTGACTATCGGTTTGATGTCGCGGCAGCAGCGACCTCCGGTTCCGCCGGCGCCGTGACGTTGGTCCTGCAAACGGTGCTCTTGCCCCTGGCCCTGGCGCAGGGCCGTTCCGAGATCACGCTGCTGGGTGGCACGACCGTCCCGATGAGCCCTCCTACGCTCTACCTCGAGAAGGTCTACTTGCCGACCCTGTTTGAGATGGGAGTACGAGGTCAGCTCAAGCACCGATTGTGGGGCTTCTACCCGGAAGGGGGTGGCGAGGTCCACATGGAGATCCGCGGTGATACGCAGCTGCGTGCTCGAGATTTCAGTGAGCGAGGTGACCTTCTGCGCGTCGAGGGCATCGCCTTTGCTGCGAAGTTGCCCTCGCATATCCCTCAGCGGATGACGAATCGTGCGCGATCGATTCTCAGCGACGCCGGTTTACCGACTCACATCGTGCCGGAGCACGTGCGGTCACCCGGCGTCGGGACAGGGCTCTTTCTCTGTTCCAGATACCGGACCTCGCAGGCGGGGTTCCTCTCCCTGGGGCGGCTCAGACTGCCTGCGGAGGACGTCGCCGAGATCGGCTGTCGCGCGCTGCTGGAGCATCATCATACCGGAATGGCCATCGATCCGCACTTGGGAGATCAGCTGGTGCTCCCCTTCGCCCTGGCTGAAGGGGATTCACGAGCGACGATATCACGGGTGACGCGACACCTCTTGACGAGTGTCTGGGTTGCTCAGCAGTTCGGCTACGAGCGTGTGACCGTTGAAGGGGAGTTGGGCGAGCCTGGTGTGCTCAGCGCTGCGGGTCCATTACCGTCATTCACTCATTCAGGGTTGGAGACTACCCATGCTTGAATTGGTCTTTCTCGGCACGGCAGCGTCCGCGCCCTCAATCCAGCGAGGGCTGCCGGCGCAGGTGCTGCTCTACCGCGATGAGCGGTTTCTCATCGACTGTGGTGAGGGTACACAACGCCAGATCCTGCGGAGCGGATTGGGTTTTCGACGCCTCAACCGCATATTGTTGACCCACGGCCATCTGGATCATATCTTGGGACTCGGCGGGCTCATCTCCACCTTTGCGCGCTGGGAGGCGGTGGAGAACCTTGAGATCTATGGTGGGCGACGCTCGCTCGATCGGGTGCGGGATCTCATCTTCGGTGTGGTCCTGCGCGGTGCCGTTCCTCCGGTGGGGATCGACCTGGTCGATGTGCAAGCCGGCTTGCTGCTGGAGAGCGACGAGTTTGAGGTTCAGGCTTTCAACGTTCGTCATCGGGGCCCCGGGTGTTTGGGCTACCGTTTCTCCGAGAAACCTCGGCGTCCCTTTCTCCCTGAGAAGGCCGAGGCCTTGGGTCTACCCTCCGGACCCATCCGGCGCGACTTAGTCAACGGGCAGTCGGTGACGCTGCCGGACGGACGTCGGATCCATCCCGATGACGTGCTTGGCCCTGAACGCCCGGGGCTCTCCATTGCCGTCACGGGAGATGTGGGAGAGGTGCGCGATCTGGTGGATGCGGTGCGTGGCGTGGACATGCTGGTCTGTGAGGCGACCTATCTCTCCCGAGACAAGGACATGGCACGCCAGTTCGGGCACATCACGGCGGAGCAGGGCGCCTGGTTGGCTCGTGAGGCAGGGGTACGCATGTTGGTCTTCAATCATCTGTCACAGCGCTACCGCATCAGCGAGATCCTGGGTGAGGCGCAGCCCCTCTTCGAGACCACCATTGTCGCACGTGACTTTGACCGTTTCTCCGTGACCCGTGAGAAGATCACGCTGACCAATCACCAGCTTCACGAGGATCTCGAGTTGAGTGAAGGGTGAGGCCTGCCCGTCGGCCGATGGACAAGTGCTCAACGTCTGCTAGAATAGTTGGGGTCCCACGGTCCCCTGAGACGGGTGAGACGGGGCGCCACCCCGTTCGATCCAAACTCAGGAGACGAAGCTGCGAGTTCTTTTTCATTAAGGAGGAGTCTGTATGAAACGGCGGATGCTGACGTTGGTGGGAGTGGTGCTGGTCGCGTCGATGGTGCTGATGGCCTGCGGCGGCGGGCCGGGGGCGTCGGAAGGGCCCTTCAAGGTGGCCTTTGTCTACATTGGGCCTCCCGGAGATTTGGGCTGGACCTATGAGCACGACCGTGGGCGGAAGGAAGTCGAGGCGGAGTTCGGTGATGCTATCGAGACCACCTACATTGAGAACGTTGAAGAAGGCCCCGATGCTGCGCGCGTGATGCGCCAGTACGCTCAGGAGGGCTACGATATGATCTTCGCGACCTCCTTTGGCTATATGGATCCGATGTTCGAGGTCGCCGAGGAGTTTCCCGACATTCTGTTCGAGCACTGCTCGGGTTTCAAGCGCCTGGACAATATGTCAACCTACTTCGGGCGTATCTATCAACCGCGCTACCTCTCCGGCTTGGTTGCGGGGAGCATGACCGAGGTCAACAGCATCGGCTACGTGGCGGCTTTCCCGATTCCCGAGGTGATTCGTGGGATCAACGCGTTTACGCTCGGTGTGCGTGAGGTCAATCCCGAGGCCGAGGTCCGGGTTGTGTGGACGAACACCTGGTACGACCCTGTGAGGGAGCGCGAGGCAGCGATCGCCCTGCTCGATGCGGGTGTGGATATCATCGCACAGCATCAGGACACGACGGAGCCCCAGAAGGCCGCACAGGAGCGAGGCGCTTTGAGCATCGGCTATGACTCCGACATGCGCGCGTTCGTCGGCGACACGGTGCTCACGAGCCCGATCTGGCACTGGGGCACCTACTATGTGGACACCATCGGCGCTGCGATGGAGGGTGACTGGGAGAGCCACGACTACTGGGGTGGTCTGGAGGACGGGGTTGTCGAGCTGGCAGAGTTCAGCCCCAAGGTGCCCCAGGAAGTTCGCGACTTGGTTGCTGTTGCCGAAGCCGCGATTATCGGTGGTGACGATGTCTTCTGCGGCCCGATCATGGCGCAGGATGGCAGCGTGATGGTTGCGAACGGGCAGTGCATGGATGACGGCTCGATGCTGGGTATGATGACCTTTGTCGAAGGTGTCATCGGCACCATCCCCGAGTAATAGGCTCGAAATCAATGTAGCAAAGCGGGACCGGGTTCCGCCCGAACCCGGTCCCGCTTTGTGGTGGTTCCGGACAGATGGACTCAAACGTGACGTGTCCCGATAGGCTCAATATGACTGAACGAACGGCGCTAGACCAGGAGCCGGCTCCGGTGTTGCGGATGCAGGGCATCACCAAGCGGTTCCCCGGTGTGGTTGCCAACGATCATGTCGATCTGGACCTCTATCAGGGTGAGGTGTTGGCGCTCTTAGGTGAGAATGGCGCCGGCAAGAGCACGCTGATGAATATCCTCGTAGGCCTCTATCATCCGGATGTCGGAGAGATTTTTGTCCGTGATGAGCGTGTGGAGATCCATTCGCCGCGTGACGCTGCCGAGCTCGGCATCGGGATGGTGCATCAGAACTTCATGTTGGTGGAAACGATGACGGTCGCGCAGAACGTCGTCCTGGGCCTTGCTGATCTTCCTCTGGTGCTCAAGTTGAGCGAGGTCGAAGAGCGTCTCCGGGCGCTCTCAGCCCGCTACGGTCTCAAAGTTGATCCTCAGGCCTATATCTGGCAGCTGAGCGTCGGCGAGCAGCAGCGGGTCGAGATTCTGAAGCTCATCTACCGCGGCGCCGATGTACTCATCCTCGACGAGCCCACCGCAGTGCTGACACCCCAGGAGGCGGACGAACTCGGCCACATGCTGGAGGTGATGCAGGCAGAGGGCAAGTCCACGATCTTCATCACCCACAAGATGAACGAGGTGGTGGCCTTTTCAGATCGGGTCTGCGTGCTGCGTCAGGGAAAGGTTGTGGCAACGAAGCAGACGACGGACACCACGCCGCGGGAGTTGGCGCGCCTGATGGTGGGGCGCGAAGTGCTCTTTCGCATCGAGAAGAAGCCCGCGACGCCGGGTGATCCGGTCCTGGTTCTGAGGGACATCCACGCGTTGAATGACAAAGGGCTGCCCGCGCTGCGGGGCGTCTCCCTGACCGTTCATGAGGGCGAGGTTCTCGGCATCGCCGGCGTTGCCGGCAACGGACAACACGAACTGGCGGAGATCGTCACCGGGATACGCCCGATCAAGCGGGGGGAGCTCTGGATCAACCGGCGCGAGCTCACCGATTGTACCCCGTTGGATGCGATTCGCTCCGGCGTCAGCCATATCCCGGCCGATCGGATGGGGATGGGGTCGGTCGGTAGTATGGCCGTGGCGGACAACCTCGCTATGAAGGCGTATCGAGATCCCCCGCTGGGTCAATGGGGCCTGCTCAACCGGACCCGTATTCAGGACTTTGCCCGCGTGATGATTGAGGCTTTTCAGATCGCTACGCCGACGCCGCAGACATTGGTCAAGTTTCTCTCGGGCGGAAATATCCAGAAGACGATCCTGGCACGCGAGATCGAGCGTTTGGAGACGGTTGGACAGCCAGAGGCGGCTCCGTCGCCTTCCGCTGAGCGGCGACAGACGGGCGGACGACGATCGAGACGTCGTGCAGCAGACGGCTGCGTCGGCCTGTTGGTGGCTGCCTATCCCTCGCGTGGCTTGGATGTTGGGGCGACTGAGGCGGTCAGGAAGCGTATCCTGGAACAGAGAGACGCTCAGCGCGCCGTTTTGCTCATCTCGGAGGACCTCGATGAGTTGCGGTCGGTGGCCGACCGGATTGCGGTGCTCTATGAGGGCCGGGTTATGGGGATTGTGTCTGCGGATGAGGCGGATATCGAGACGTTGGGTCTTATGATGGCGGGAATCGATGAAACTTAGGGTCAGTTTCAGAAAGCGCGAGTCGGTCTCGCGGCGTGCCGGGCTGCTCGTGCCGCTGGCCTCATTTGCGGTCTCGCTGCTCTTTGGCGCGGTGCTGTTACTGCTGTCGGGCGCTAATCCCTTAGTCACCTACGCCGCGATGTTCCGTGGGGCATTTGGCTCGGGCCATGGCCTGAGCGAGGTGCTGGTCAAGAGCATCCCGCTGATGTTGACCGGACTGGGGGTCGCGCTGGCCTTCCGGATGCGCTTCTGGAACATTGGAGCTGAGGGTCAGCTCACGTTGGGAGCTGTCGCGGCTGCGGGGGTGGCGCTCTACTGGTCGCAGCATCTTCCGGCGTGGACCATTCTGCCTCTGGCCATCCTCGCCGGGTGCGTTGCCGGAGCGCTGTGGGCGGGTGTGCCCGCGGTGCTCAAGGCGACGCTCAATGTCGACGAGACCCTGACCACGCTGATGTTGAACTATGTCGCCGTGCTCTATTCCGAGCATCTCTATTACGTCGTCTGGCGCGCACCGGGCTATAATTCGGGCACCGAGCGGATTCCCGAGTATGCGTGGCTGCCGCGGATTGCGGGGCGGGCGCACGCGGGTATCTTCTTTGGCCTGGCATTGGCCTTGTTGCTGTGGGCCGTCTTCCGGTACACGCGTTGGGGATTCGAGCTCAAGATCATCGGGCAGAACCCCACGGCGGCGCGCTATTTGGGGATCAGTATTGCGCGCAATATCGTTGTGGCTCTGTTGGTCTCCGGTGCGATCAGCGGACTGGCCGGTGCGGTGGAGGTCCTGGGTCTAACGCGGCGTCTGCAGCAGGGCATCTCCGTAGGCTATGGCTACACGGCAATCATCATCGCTTGGATGGCGCAATTGAACCCTATTGGCGTCGTCTTCGTGGCCTTTCTGATGGCGGGGCTGTTGGTCGGTGGGGATCAGATCCAGATGCGGATGCGCTTGCCGGCATCCGTTGGCGTGGTGCTCCAGGGTATGCTTCTGATTCCGCTGTTGGCGGGCAGCCTGTTCCGAGATTACGCACTCGAGCTACGGCGTGTGCGAGACGAACAAGGTGAGGCGCCGGCAGACGTGCGTGCGCCGGCAGACTTGCGCGCGCCGGAAGGTCAGCGGACGAGCGAATGAACCCTACATCGGAGCGTAGATTGGGAGTATGGGAGAACGGGCGAGGTCATCATGGCGCTGTCTAGTCTGTTGACATCGATCCTCACGATCACGCTGCGTGCCGGCGCATCGCTGATCTATGCCACGACGGGCGAGATCTATACAGAGCGATCGGGCATTCTCAATCTTGGTGTGGAAGGGATGATGCTGTCGGGCGCGGTGACCGGGTTCGCCACGGCCTATTACACCGGCAGTGTCTGGCTGGGTGTGCTTGCAGCCATGATGATGGGGGCACTGTTGGCCCTGATCCACGCCTTTCTCACCGTGACGATGCGTGCAAACCAGGTGGTGAGTGGGTTGAGCATCACCTTGTTCGGAACGGGATTGGCGAGTTTTCTGGGAGAGCGGCTGGGTCCCGCCGCCAACAATTACAATCTGGTGGGATTGGTGGGGCCACGGTTTTCGCCGATTGAGATTGCGGGATTGAGTCAGGTGCCGATTCTCGGGGCATTCTTCAGGCAGGACCTGCTGACCTACTTCCTCTATGGGCTGGTGCCGTTGGCCTGGTTCTTTCTCTACAAGACACGTCCCGGCCTGAACCTGCGCGCCGTCGGTGAGAGTCCACAGACGGCTGACGCGATGGGCGTGGATGTGACCAAGACCCGTTATCTCTATACTGTGTTTGGCGGGCTGTTGGTCGGACTAGGCGGGGCACACCTGTCGTTGGCCTATGCGCCCGGATGGTCGGAGAACATCACTGGGGGCCGCGGCTGGATCGTCATCGCGTTGGTGATCTTCGCGATGTGGAATCCGGCCCGTGCGGTGTTGGGTGCGGTGCTCTTCGGCGGCATCAACGCGGTGCAATTTCGCTTGCAGGCGGGCGGGACGACGATTCCCTCGGCTTACCTCAATATGCTGCCTTACCTGATGACGATTCTGGTGCTGGTGATGATGACCTGGTGGGAGGCGCTGAGTCACCGGATCGGAGCTCCCGCTGCGTTGGGCCAATCCTATATGCGGGAGGAGAAGTGAGCGAGAAAGCGAAGGAGCAAGGGTGCGAGGCGGCTGCAGACAGCCGAGTTGAAGGTGGAAAGCCGGGCGGTGGGTCCCGGATAGGTGATGTCCCCGCTCACTGGAAGCCGCAGCCGACGTCGCGCATGTGTTTCGTCTGCGGGCGTGAGAACCCGGTGGGCTTGCATATCCAGTTCTACGAGGACCACGAGAAACAGCAGATTGTCGTTCCCCTGGTGATCCCAGATCACTATCAGGGGTACCCGGGTATCGCCCATGGCGGCATCTTGGCGACGATTTTGGATGAGGCGACCGGACGCGCTTTGATGATGGCTATGGCGGACGACCCTTTCTGGGTCACAGCGAAACTGGAGATGCGCTACCGCAAACCGACCCCGACCGAGACGCCGTTGACCGTCGTCGGTTGGGTCGTGAAACAGCGCTCACGCACGGCAGAGGTCGCCGGAGAGATCCGGCTCGTGGACGGGACGGTCACGGTCGAGGCCTCGGCGCTGATCGTGTGCCCGCGTGAGGAGACGCTGAAGGGTTGGGATCAGGAACAGCAGTTCTGGCGGGTGCAGTCCTAGCGGCAGTCACCTGCCGCCCGGCAGTCCGCTGCCGCTCGGTAGTCCGCTGCCGCTCGGTAGTAGACTGCCGAGTGTGTGAACAGCAGGGTAGAGGAGGATACTATGCTGCGCGGTGTGAAGCATTATCGGCGACCCGATGCGATTGGAGA
Organism: Anaerolineae bacterium; assembly: GCA_040774145.1. Taxonomy (GTDB): domain Bacteria; phylum Chloroflexota; class Anaerolineae; order B4-G1; family SLSP01; genus PWVB01. The sequence goes on along the minus strand of JAXGUU010000009.1, from coordinate 19,508 downwards.
TGCCGTCGCGTTAGTGCAGTCCAATCCCCATGCAGCCTACCTGGGCGGAGGGGCATGGGTTGTCGCTCAAGGAGATCCTTCGCTACAGATGGTGGTGGATCTGCAAGATCTGGGGATCGGGGCCATCGAGACGCGGCTGCTCGAGCAGTCGTCCGCGATGGAGACCAGCATCGGCGCGATGGCGTCACTTCAGACGCTGATCGATCACCCTGAAGCCGGAGCCTTGGCTGACGGCCTTCTGGCCCGTGCCGCCGGCTATGTGCAGTCACGCACCCTGCGGGAGCAGGGGACGGTGGGGGGAACCCTAATCACCGCCGGGCCTGCGGATCCGCTGACCACGGCGCTGCTGGTCCTCGACGCCGAGATCTATTATGCTGATCCGGTGCTGCACAAAGCACCCTTTATGAGCTTTGTGGCCTACCGCGATCGATTGATCCACTCCCGTGTCCTGCTCACCGAGGTGCGTGTCCGACAGCCTTCCGGGCGCAGCGCGGCAGCCTTTGAGGTCGTGGGCCGGTCGCCCAAGGACAAGCCGATTGTCTGCGCTGCTGCCTACCTTGAGGTGAGTGAGGGGCTTCCCTCTGCTGTGCGGCTGGCGGTAGGCGGCGCGCATACGCAGCCCGTGCGCCTGCACAAGACCGAGCACATTCTGCGCGGGCAGCTCCTGACGGCCGATCGAGTCGACAGCGCGCTGGCACCCTCGCTGGCGGATTTGGAGCCACCCTCGGATTTCCGAGGCAGCGCTGACTATCGCCTATCTATGGCCCGGGTGTTGGCGCGAAGGGCCGTTTCTGCGGCGTGGCAAGCTGCCCGCCGGCGTGGCTGAGCTTAGGGGAAGGGGTTGTGACGTGACAGAAGATCCGGGTGAGCGAAAACCGCTGGGCGAGACCTATGGCGGACAGGCGGTGATTGAGGGCGTGATGATGCGCGGTAGGTATAACGCCGCGATCGCCGTGCGACGTCAGGACGGCGAGATCGTCGTCAAGCAGGAATCCCTCGGCGGTCTCTACCGTGGGGCGATCAGCAAGCTCCCCTTTCTCCGCGGCATCCCCATGCTATGGGATTCGTTGGGCCTCGGCATGCGCGCGCTATTCTTCTCTGCCGAGGTGGTAGGGCAGGAGGAGGATCCGAACTTCACGATGTCGGGCGGCGCGGGCATTGCGACGGGGGCGCTCTCGTTGCTCCTGGGCGTGGTGCTCTTTATGGTGCTTCCCTCCTTCATCGCGGGTCTTGTGGTGAAAGAGGGAGCGATCCTCTTCAACCTGGTTGAGGGATTGATACGATTGTGCCTGCTGGTCGGTTATATCGTGGTCATTGCGCGCGCGGAGGAGATCCGTCGTGTCTTTGCCTACCACGGCGCCGAGCACAAGACGATCAATGCCTACGAGGCGGGTGATCCGTTGACCGTTGACGCGGTGCGAGTGCATTCCCGCCAGCACGCGCGATGTGGCACGGCTTTCCTGTTGACGGTGGTCCTGATCTCGGTGGTGGTGTTGGCGCCGTTGGGCCGGCCCCCCTCGCTGCTGATACGCTTGGTCTCCCGGTTGGCGCTGCTGCCGGTGATCGCGGGCATCTCCTATGAGGTGCTGCGCTTCACCGCGCGTCATAGCGAGAACCGCTTGATCCGTGCCCTGATTGCTCCGAACCTTGCCCTGCAGAACGTGACCACGCGAGAGCCCGATGATGATATGATCGAGGTGGCGATCGCGGCGCTCCAGGCGGTCTTGGTAGGCGAGCGCGCGTCGGCTGCCTAACCGGGCAGACCGGCGGCCCTATGACCCCGCCAAATGGCGCTCCCTCTCGGTTTGCCCGTGTGGTATCCTCAGGTTGATACCGGGTTGGGGGGACGCCGGCGTACCCATTGAAGCTGACACCGAGGGGACGGTGCGCCGGCGACCCGGTTTTCCTCTTAGGGCTTCGTCGCTCGAACCAAGAAAAACGGAAGGTGGGCTACCTGCTGCCAGGTGCCGACCGATGCTTCTGCCGCCTGCTCACGCTCATCCAGTTGTCGGCGTTCGTCCTCGGTGAGCGGTAGGCCGCGCAGGAATGCGAAGCGCGCCGTCTCCGCCTCAAAGAGTGTGTCGAAGAGGGAGACGCTCACCCGGAAGCCTTGCCGCGCGAGCAACCCGGGTAGTTTGCGCCCTACATGGGGATCAGCCCCGGCCCGTTGGAGCCCCGCCAGCCAGAGGGGGCGGCTTGAGACCTCGGGTGGGTACTCTATCATCCCCCCGTAGTCGGGCTCAAGCGCGATGAGGAGGCCTCCCGGCATCAGGACCCGCCACACCTCAGATATCGCGGCAGCGAGAGGTGCGACCCAGAGCAAGGTCACCTGGGAGAAGACGAGGTCGAGCGTCCCCGACGGGAAGGGCAGGCGCAGGGCATCCGCAACGACCTGATCGGTTCTCGCGAGTCGCGGTTGCACCTGCAGTGCTTCCCACACGCGATCCAGTGCGATGACGTGTCCGCCGGCGCGGCGTGCCAGTTCGGGCATCACGGCGCCGTAACCACTTCCGAGGTCGAGGACGTGGCGCCGTCGTGCGATGTGGGCCCTGCGTAGGAGTTCCGATCTGGCGGGCGCGAGCCAGTTCGCTTGTCGCTGGAGGAGGCTTGCTTCAGGGAGCGCCGGTCCTGGTGAAAGACCGGCGCTCCCGCTTGTCGTCGTGGTGGAGGGTTGGCCCTGCTGCGTCAACGTCCTCCCCCGGCACACGCGCAGGCACAGGCACATCCTGCACATGCGCAGGCACAACCACCCCCGCCTCCTTTGCCTCCCTTGCTGCCCCCACTGCTGGTGGAGGCCTTCGCTAGGGCTTGGAAGACATCACCGGTCACCTTGTCGACCCCGCTAAGATTGACAAACCCGCCCTTGGTGTTCGGCACGTTCAGGGAGCTGGGCAGAATCGCGCCCGCTAATCCTCCCATCGTGTTCTCCGCCCAGCCGGCAAAGGACCCCGCCACATCGCCGAAGGAGGTCCGCCCTGGTGTCGAGCGTCCGCTAGTGCGGGGGACCGTCTGGGCAGGCCCAGCGCTTGAGACCGCCGGACGACTGAGGGGGCGTGAACTGCCGATGGGCCGGGCCCACATGGGCCAGTAGTGGTAGCCCCCGTGGGTGAGGACGGTCGGATAGTTGTCGCTCATCATCACCCATGGCAGGTACTTATCGAGATACTTCTCGCGTTCCTCGACTTCACCCATCGTCTTGGCCTGTGCCATCGCGCGGCTGATCACACGCTCGTAGTATTCCTTCGTGTCGGAGAGATCGAAGCCCTTCATCTTAGCAGCCGTGGTCGTGATGAGATGTTCAACGGCTTTGCTGAAGTCGATGCCGGCGACGGGCTTCTTGGGGTTCCGCTCGAGTTGGTCAAGGAAGTGGTCCTCATAAGTGTGGATCACCGTGCCGGCGACGCGCGCTGCCTCGGCGCGATGCTTGTGCCGCTCTGTGCCGGAACGGCGTAAGCTTGTATCGTGCCATGTCCTGAAGGGTTCGCTGACCGCTACCGTCAGCGGATCCTGATCCACCAACTCGACCAGTCCCTTCTCGAGGAGGCCGAACACGGTCAAGGTGAGGATCTTGTTGAGGGGCAGTTCCAGCAGCACCGCTGCCTCGGGCGCGGTAAGCCCGCGCTTGATGCCGCCCCCCTCCACCTGTGCAATCGGCGGAAGATAGGCCTTGGGCTTCCTCTTCAGGTGAGACTCGTTGACGACAATGAGCACAATCAAGATCGGGATAGCCGGTAGGATCATAATGGGGCTGGCGATGAAGAGCAGGAGCAGGCCGCCGCCGAGAATGGCGAAGACCGTACAGCCTGTCCCACCCGAGAAGCGGAAAAAGAGCACGGCGGCCAGGATCATCGCGGTGACGCCCAACAGCGTGGCGACGCCAGGATTGTCCTCGAGCCAGGCCTTCGTCAGGTCGATGATGGTCATCCGGATCACGTTGCTCATCCCCTGTTGGGGGAACGAGACCCCGACGAGGTGGGATTTGGTCGCGGCACGATCTGTCCACTCCCACACAACGACAGTGTGATCCTCATAGAGGGTCTTGGCCGTAAAGGGCTCCTGTTGGTAGAGGACGTCGTCGGGTTCAATCCCCGGCGGCAGATGAATCGCTATGCCGATGTAGCTGTTACCTCGGACCGAACTGCTGTCAAACCAGGTCGGGGTGATGCGCAGCGAGGCGTAGTCCCGGTTGGTCGTGTCCTGATAGACCATATCGGGCATCGTTGCCTCGAAGTGCAGCGTGCCCTGGCTCCCGCTAGGGATCGCTTGATTCCCCAGGTGGATCTCGACGCCGATATCGATGAACTCTGACGGACGGATATCGGAGAGGGCGACACCGTTGATGGCTGCCGACATGTTGCCGATGTCATAGCCGCGGTGAGGAAGCCCGATGTCGACAATGTCGATCGGAGAGCCGTAGTTGTCGAAGGTGATATCGTAGGCGATCCGAACGGAACCGTCGGTCTGGACATAGACCTGCATCTTCAGTTCCGGAACGCCAAAGCTGTAGCTCTGTGCGCTGACGGGGTGAGTGCTCACACTCAACGCCGGCAAACCCCCGATGGTGACGAGCACCAGCCACAGCGAGAGGATGCGAGCGAAGCGTCTGAACCTGTTCATAGGACCTCCTACGTGCACACAGGACTGTGCGATGAGTTACCTTCCACCGCCGGCGCAGGCACAAGCACAGGCACAGCCGGCGCAGGCACAGGCACAACTACTGCCGCCGCCTGACGATCCGCCGCTGCCGCTGCTGACGGTCGGCTTGCTGAGTGCGGTAGGCATAATCGCCGCCGCCATACCGCCCATGGTGGTCTCTGCCCAACCGGCGAAGGAGGCCGAGACGTCACCGAAGGTGGTCGTTGAGGTGCCTCTTCCACTGCCTGACGCGGTCGAGCTTGCGGCCCTCGGTCCGCTGCCGGAGGCAGAGCTTGCGGTTTGGCGGGCCCATGCGGGCCAATAATGATAATTCCCCATCGTCACGACGGGCCGATAGTTCGGACGCATCATGACCCAAGGCAGATACTTGTCGAGATAGGCCTGGCGCTGCTCGATGTTGCCGATGGCGGCCGCCTGTTCCATCGCGCGTTCGATCACACGCCGATAGTACTCCTGCGTCTCGGAGAGGTCGAAGCCCTGCATCTTCGCTGCGACCTCATTGACCAGGGTCTGCATGGGCTTCACCACGTCCATCTTGTTGACCGGTTTGTCGGGATGGGCCTCGATAAGATCGAGAAAGGGATGCTCGTATTGGTGGATGATGGTACCCTTCTGCTGTGCCGCGCGCCGCCGTTCATGGGCGCGGGCCTCCGCATCCTTAAGGTCCGCGCGCTCTGCCACGCGGAAATCCTCCACCACCTCAACCGTCAGCGGATCATCCTTGACCTGGCGGACCACGCCCTTCTCCAGCATACCGAAGATGATGAGGGTCAGGACCTTGTTCAGCGGTAGCTCCAGGAGCGCTGCGGCCTCGGGGGCCGTGAGCCCGCGCTTGATGCCTCCGCCCTCCACCTGAGCGATGGGGGGGAGATAGTTAGGCTTGGATGCGCGCATGACGGCGCGGACGATGAAGACGATGAAGAGGATGGGGCCGACCACAGGCACACACCACAGAAGGACGGCTCCGATCACGCCAAGGGCGCCTCCCAACCAGCGCCCGATCAGATCCCACAGCGTCATCTCGATAACCTCGGTCATCCCGTCCCGGGGAAAGGAGACGCCGACGCGGTACGCTCTGGTAGGAAGCACATTCTCATATCGCCACACAGCGACGATGCGCCCTTGCGCGTCCTCGACCTTGTCGGTGAACGGTTCGTCTTGATAGAGCACCGCGTCCATCGCGATGCCGGGCAACGTAGCCACTCGAATCTCGATGGTTCCCGCGCCCCGCACCAGGTCGCTGTCGAACCATGTCGGCGTGATCTGCAGCGAGGCGTTCTCCTTGTTGGTCGTATCAGCATAGACCATCTCGGGCACGGAGAAGGCGAGGTGCAGCGTGGCGCTGTCGCCTGCGGCGATAGCGTGCTGCCCCAGGTGGATCTCGACGCCTACATCGATGTACTCCGAGTGGCGGATGTCGCTCAGCGGCTGTCCGTCGATCGATGCCTCCATCTCGTTGAGACGGTACTTGTCATTGGGCGTGCCGATGTCGATGATATCGATCGGGCTGCCATAGTTTTCGAACGTGATGTCATAGACGATGTGCACAGAAGCGTCCGGCTGGACCGCAACCTGCATCAGGAGCAGCGGTACGCTAAAGCTATAGGTCTGGGCGGTCGGTCGATGGACAGGATGTGCCGTCGTGGGAGCGTGCAGGGTACCGGCTCCCAACGAGGCCAGGATGATGGCCAACAAAATGAAAACCGCGATGGATCGTTCTCTCTTCATGCGCCCTCCCCAAGCCGGCTGTGTGCCGTGGATGCTAGCTGCGGCATCACCGCGCGCGCGCCCAGCCCCGAGGGTCGCGTGGACAGTCGGCAGCACAGATCGCCAGGTCCGGACAGACGTCGCAGCGTGTAGGAGCCTCGACGCGTTCCCGGTAGCGACGGAAGACCTCGTCGTCCCAGATGCTCTGCCATGCCTCGTTCAACAGGTTGCCGGCACTGACGAAGGGGCCGCGAGCAGGAAAGACGTTCCCGTCCGGCTCGACGCGCACGGCGACGTCGCCTGAACACCGCGGGCCGGCCATGACCTGCTCCGCGAGTGTCATCCCGGGCACGACTTCCACCGGGGGATTCCACATAAAGCGGGCCTGCGCCAGATCCGCTGTCTCCTCAATCGTGGTCGCTACTTGAGCCATACCGTCGCTCGTGAAGATCCCCATCTCCTGCGCTAGGGCCTCATCCAGCGTGGCGAAGGCGACGAACGAGAGGTTGTCGGCCCCTTCATCCAGCAGCGTGTCGACCGTGCTTTGCACCCGGTCCAGGGTGGCCTGGATGAGGGGGATCTCGGCCTCAGCGCAGACTCGATTGTCCTCGAGCCAAGCCAGCACGGAATAGGCTGCGTCCAAGTCTCCGGCGCCATAGAGCGCATCATGGATCTCGGCTTGGTTGGCGGCAAAGGGCATGGTGATGTGATCCACCCCCGCCTGCCGGAGGGCCGCGAGGAGACCGTAGTCGTTGAGATAAGTCGCTCGGCTGCGTACGCCGGTGATCATGCCTAGATCCTCAGCTCGCTCCACCGCCCGGATCAGATGCTCATCCACGAAGCCGTCGGGCGCCACCAAGGTGATGTGTGGGATCCCCACCTCCCAAAGGCGATCGAGCAGCGGCACCATCGCCTCAGGGGGTGCCAGCGGTAGCGATGCCTGCAGCGGGGCGATCAGCTCGGCGCCGTAGGGCGATAGAACAGCATCTTCCAGGTTCACCACCGGATAGGCGTCGCTCGGCGTGGTGATCTGCTCGATGAGCTCTCTGACTTTGGCGACATCGGCGTGCATAGTGTCATCCTTGCCGCCGGAGAAAGAGGCTTGCAGTTGCTCGACGATAACATCCTCGGAGAGCCCATCCAGGAGGTCCTTGGCGATGAGGACGCCGGTTGCAGTCAGCCGGGCTGCTGCCATCGCGTTGGCGATGAGCATACCGCTGCCGTCATTTTCGACGCGGAGGTGGAAGCGTGTGACGACGCCATCCCTCTCCTGTAGCATATGATACAGGCCAGGCTTCACGGGTGGGGCCGGGCGAGCCTGCTCAAAGGACAGCAAGCGCTTAAGCCACTCATTCCACATAGGTACCCTCCTCAACTAGTGACCAGATCAAGCGAATATCTCAACAGGGCAGATCCTAAGTCAGAGACGTTCACGGCGTGCCACGCTTGGCCTCAGGCGTACTTCCGGGCGTACAGATCGGGCTCGAAGGCGGCGCGGCGCCCGGGACATGTCTCACGAGGGCAGAGCTGGCAGCTCTCAAAGCGCTCCTCGGTTGGGAAGCGGATGCCTGACGTCGTCTTGTTCGGGATCATCAGGAAACTGTCGGTCAGCCGGACGCCGATGGCTGTCTCCGGATCGCCGAGGATCTTGAAGAGCGGTCGCTGCTCGCGAATAGGCCAGTCGGCAAGTGATCCCGGCGCCATCGTCGCCGTGCGTCCCAGATCGTAGCAGGTGCTGAGGTGACGGGCGAGAGCCTCGAGGGCGGCTCCCAGCGCGAGTTCTTTGATGGCGTCGACCCAGTAGCGGTGGAGCATATCGTCCAGGCTGTCGCCCCACGTCTGTAGCTCCACGCCGCACGTCGTCACGTAGGCGAAGAGGCGATGGGCTACCTCCAGATTGACCCGCAGCACACGACTTGTCAGCGTGACCCCGTCGATGGTGACCGTGTCCTCGCCCTTGGCCTCGATGTAGGCGAGCCGATACATCGCTTTGGGCTTGGCGATCGTCTTGGCGGCTTCCAAGATCCCCGTCAGCTCGGGGAGATGGCGGTTATCCTCCTTCATTCTCAACCGCTTCGTGAGGGTGCTCAAGGCGGGGTCGAAGGGAATGTCATCGATGATGAAGGGCGGCTCAGAGCGCTCGGTTACGGTCATCGTCACTATCTCTTTCTTGGTGACATCTGTCAGTTGGTCACTTTCTCACCCTGCGGCAAGAGGGGGGCAACGCCGTGTCCGGAAGCGCGCAAACCTCGTGCCTCGGTAGCGGGCCTGGCGCACCCACGTTCCGCGCTGCGGAGGCCGAGTGCGGCCTCTTCCTCGTGATGTGCTTCATGTTCCAGGCGACAACCGCCGCCGCACACCTCGAGATCAGGGCAATCCCAACATTTCTCGGGTAACCCCGCTGCCTGTGGGTCGCGCTCTCGATCGCGGAAGCTCAAGAAGAGCTCGCTATGCCAGATGGCGTCCCAGGGATCGGTGAGGATGTTGCCGGCGGAGACGTAATAAGATTGGCAGGGAAGCACGTCGCCGTTGGGCTCGATGCAGATCGAGTACTCAGCAGCGTTGCAGCGTTTCGGGTCGAGTTCGAGCGCCAAGGGAGAGAGCTCGCAGTAGTCGGTGACTGTGTACCAGAGGAAGCGCATGTCGCGTGCTGTGGCTTCGTCGCGTACCGCAGCCAAGAGAGCAGCCATAGCCGTCGCCGGAATGGCATCCGGGGTCGTCGTACCTCCCCCGGCGTAGATCATGCCGTTCATCGCAAAGGTCGTCAGCCCGAGGCGATCGAGGAAGGTGACGATGTCCAGGACGTGGTCCTGGTTCTCGCGGGTCACGGTCGTATTGGTGATGGTGTGGAGGCCGCCGGCGAGGGCGTTGCGGATGCCCTGTACGGTCTCATCGAAAGCACCTGGGTGTCCGACCATCACGTCGTGGACTGCCGGGTAGCACGATTCCAGCGTGACCTGGATATGATTCAGGCCCGCATTCTCCAGGGCTTCAGCAAGCGCTGCATCGGCTAATCGCCTGCCGTTGGTGTTCATCCCCACGATGAGCCCCAACTCATCGGCATAGCGGATGAGTTCGAGGAGGTGAGGATGCAGGGTGGGCTCTCCGCCGGTGAGGATGATGTGAGGAATGCCGATGTCGGCCAGCTTGTCGAGCACCCGGAACCAGTCTTCTTTGGAAAGTGTGGCCATCGGAAAACGTTGCGGCTCGTTGTAGCAGTGGGGGCAGGCGTTGTTGCAGCCATAGGTGAGGGCCACGTCGGCTTTGTAGGGGGCCGACACCGGCGTGCTGAACACCGGCTGAAAGGCCAGCATCGGGGCCAGCTCGCAGGTGGGGCAGCCCGCGCCGCCTGTGTGAAGTTGTCGCACCAAATCGTACATCTTGGTCGCAGCGTCCGTGAGCTCCTGCGTGGTGACCCCGCGGTAGTCATGCCTCAGCTGTGCCTCGGCCTCGGCCTGCGGCACCCCCTCCAGGGCGAGTTTGACGATCTTTGCGGCGGTGGGGTTGAGGTGGATGACGTCGGTGACGTCGATAAAGAGGACGCCTGAACTGTCCTCGTCGATCCGGAGATGGAGGTGACGCTCTCCCCCGTCAAGGTTCAGAGGATATGTGTAGAGCCCTGGGGAGATGCTAGGCGGTCCGGCGTGAAAGATCCTCAGGGCTGAGTCAACTAGGCGCGTCCAGCGTGTCTGATGTCTCATGGCTCTTAGTCGTATTACGTGTCCACGGGCCTCAAGGTCGCGCCGGGCGCGATAGGTGTGGGGTGCTGCCGACGAACTGGGTGGGCGCGAGCGTCAGGAGAAGCAACGGTCGAGGACGTGCCGGGCGTCGCGCGCGGCATTTACCACTTGGGCGCTTCTTCGATTTGATAGGAGGCGCCGCAATAGGGGCAATCCACGAAGATGGCGCCTGCGCGCACCTCGAGGTTCTCCTTGCTTAAGGCGCCCTGGCAGGACTGGCACTTCATCTGCTCGAGGCGCACATCTCCGGTGAGGTCGATCTTCTGGACGTGCGTGATCTCCTCATGCTTGGGTCGTACCCGGGTCAGGTAGACGAGTACGCCCGCCGCCACGAAGAGCACGATACCCACCAGGAAGCGGATGAGCTGGCCCTGGGCACCGACCACGAACATCAGACCGAAAAAAGCGATGACGGCAGCGATCAGATAGGTTAGGATTTCCATCAGGTTCTCCTTGGAACGGACTGAGCATTGCCGCTAGTATAGTGGATCCCGGATGATCGTCAAAGGACGCCGGTTAGCGTCGTCTGCTCCTGTGATGTCGCGACTTTCTGCGCGTTCGTTGCCAGTCCTTGACCGCTGCCCAACCTGCCGCGCTGTTGAACATCAGCATCAGGGTCATACTGACCGCCGACGTGAGACACCAGAAGCATGTCGCGCCAATGACGAAAGGCTGCAAATAGGTGAGCGCGATCGAGGTCAGGAAGCCGAACCAGGCCATTCCGAAGAAGGCCAGCGGCGCGACCTGCTTGAGTTTCCCCGATCCCCAGCGTGCATAGGTGTACGTCGACAGCAGCGCGACATACCCCAAGACGCCGATGAGCGCCAGCGGGATGAAGCCGAAGACGAGCGCGTACTCACTCTGCTGGACGACGTTACAGCGGCCTACCGGCCCACAGAAGGCCTCCACATGCTGTGTCTCGACATAGGTGAGGTAGAGGGCCGCACCGAGGCCCACGGCGCCATCGGCATAGGTGGCCCACTTGGGCAGCCGCCGTGCCAGACGTTGTTGCCAGCGTGCGGGGCGTGCGAGCAGGGGAAGGAGGATCAGCATCACGGCTAACCATAGGGCGGCAACGGTGTTGCCCGCCGGATCCTGTGCCCAGCGCTCTTCGAGTGAGGGGCCTGCCGGTTCGGACGACCTCTGCTCTACCCAGGACTCAATGCCCGGTAGATCGGGCCAACCGACGCCGCCTGCGGCGAGATGCGAGGCAATGAGTCCCGGCAGTTGCTGTGGAATCTCAAGCGAACCGACCAGGATGGTGTCCTCAATAACGATGAATGGTACACCTTGACGATTGGACGGAACGTTGTACCTGGCCAAAGCCTCCTGGAAGAAAGCACTGCCGTCAGGTCGCGATGCATCCACCTCCAGGATGTCCAGTTGATCACCATAACGCTCGCGAAGCACCGGGAAAACGTCTTGAGAGATCACCCGACAGTTAGGGCAGGTCGGGGTGTAGAAATAAAGCAGCTGCACCACAGCTTCCTGCGCCCGTGATACCGTGGTGGCCCCCAGGAGCAGCGTGAAGGTCAGGATGAGACTTAGTAGAACCCAGCGTAGACGTCGCACGGTCGTTCCTCTCTCTGGCCTCGGCGGGTGCTGTCCCCGGCGACGCTCAGCGAAGGCGCGCCGGGACAACCCGTCGACGAAAATCACGGGCAGAACTATACCACCTGTAAGTGGTGAGACAAGCGCAGCTAGGCCGGGTTCGCCTCTTGGACGACGCTTTCCGGATGACCCGGCGCGGCCATGCAGATGATCTCGAGGATGCGCAGGTCGAAGAAGGTCTGCGCGTGGGTCGGTTGCAGGACCACCGCGGTATCAGCGCCTCGACCGGAGCCACCGATGGCGATGACGGGCTCTCCTCCCGGCACGAGCCCGGCATCAGACGCCATCAGGGTGATCTCGGCTGCGACCTTCATCCCCTGTCCGAAGCAGCGCAACGTGAAGGCGATGATCTCGTCAATTTGATAGGTGTCCAGCTTCTTGCGGACGGCGCGCCCCACACCGCCGAAGGCGTGGGTGGTGGTCACGATCTTGCCGCCGGCGGCCTTGATCTTCTCAATCAGCGCGGCGTCGTGGTTGAGGGTGAAGGGCTCGCGAAAGCCGGCCGAGTGGGTCACGGCGATGATATCGAGGCCTTTGAGCAACTCGGCTGCCCGGGCGCCGGTGGCGCCACTGGTCGTTGCGACCAAGACCGTGCCGACCCCCAGTGTGGGTGCGCGCTCGGCGACCAGAGAGAGCACCCGGTCGGTGTTCGCGGGTCCCGGCGCGGAAAAGTAGACGGTCTGGGATTGGATCTCTGTCATGATGACCTCCTGTACTTATCAGGTGCCGGCGAGACAGTTCAAGGTCATCAAAGTATAGACGGCGGGCAGCGTGACGTCAATGAGAGCTTCGGCCTTTACCGCATCTGTGGTATGATGGTTGCGCTGGATTGCGATGTCCGCCACATGCCGGAGGTTTAACGATGTCCAAGTTTCAGACCTACCTAGAGTCTCATCCTGTTCTGGTCGCCGATGGTGCGACGGGAACGACACTTCAGAAAGCCGGACTCCCGCCGGGGGCGGCACCGGAGCGCTGGAATCTGGAACGTCAGGACGAGGTACGCGCGCTGCATCGCGGATATATCGAGGCCGGCGCCGATATGGTGCTCACCAATACGTTTGGCGGAACCGCGATCCGGCTGAAGCGTGAGGGGTTGGGCGACCGGGTTGCAGAGATCAACCGTGCGGCAGCGGAGCTCGCTCGCGAGGTTGCCGGTTCGTCAGCCCTGGTGGTGGGCGATATCGGGCCGACCGGGGAGATGTTGGCCCCTCTGGGCACGCTTGCCTATGAAGATGCGGTCGCGGCCTTCGCCGAGCAGGCGCGGGCGCTGGCTGAAGGCGGCGTTGACGTCATCCTCGTCGAGACGATGAGTGATCTGACCGAGGTGGAGGCGGCTGTGACCGGCGTGCGCCAGGCCACCGATCTCCCCCTGATGGTCACCATGAGTTTCGATACTAAGGGACGGACGATGATGGGGGTCAAGCCCGAACGGGCGGCACAGGCGCTGCTCGCGCTCGGCGTCGATGTGATGGGGGCGAACTGCGGTCGCACGCTAACCGAGACGCTTGAGGCTGTTCTCAAGATGCGTGAGGCGGTGCCTGACGCCGTGTTGATGGCCAAGCCCAATGCCGGTCTGCCGCATGCGGAGGGCGGCGACCTGGTCTACGACGTGACGCCCGACGTGATGGCCGACTATGCGCGGCGGTTCGTCGATGAGGCGGGTGTCGCGATCTTCGGCGGTTGCTGCGGCAGCACGGCGGCACACATTCGCGCTGTGGCCGACGCGCTCAAATTAACCGGGACCTAATGCGGCGTGCTGCCGCTGGGTCATGTCCTCTTACCGAGAGACAGGAGAGCTTGATATGCGATACGAGATCCATGGAACGATGATGCAGTCATTGGATGTCTACCTCTCGCCGGGCGAGTCGATGTACACGGAGTCGGGCGGGATGGCCTGGATGAGGGGCAACGTCGAGATGAAGACGGATACGCGCGGCGGACTGATGGCCGGGCTGGGCCGCAAGCTCGCCGGTGAATCGCTCTTCATGACGACCTATACCAACCGCGACTCCGCGGAATCCCTGGTGGTCTTTACGCCGGAGGCCCCAGGCAAGGTCATCCCGGTCAAGCTGGGTGAGGGTCAGAGCATCATTTGCCAGCGCGATGCCTTTATGTGCGCCGAGACCACGGTCGAGGTCGCGATGCACTTCCGCAAGCGGCTGGGGGCCGGCTTCTTCGGCGGCGAGGGCTTCATTCTCCAGAAGGTCACCGGGCCGGGCTATGCCTTCCTCGAGATCCCGGGCGATGTACGTGAGTACAACTTGGCAGCGGGCGAGACGATGCGCATCGACCCCGGTCACATCGCTTTCTTCGAGCCCTCGGTGAACTATGACATCACCACGGTCAAAGGGTTGACCAACGTCCTGTTCAGTGGCGAGGGCCTTTTCCTGGCGACGTTGAGCGGCCCCGGGCGCATCTGGCTCGAGAGCTTGCCTATTGTGAACCTGGCTGCCAAGATCGCTAAGTACATTCCCTCGAAGTCATCCTAAGTTCCGGCGCCCTAGCGTCACGCCGACGCTAGGGCGCTCACCAGATGGACGTACATTCACAGGCGATCACGTTGTCTTGGTGTGGCCCGGCCTTTCTCGGTCCGGGATGAGGGTTTACCCCGCGCGGTAGGGGCGCCGCCTTGAGCGTGCTGAGAAACCCGTGGTGTGTCAGAGTTTACCCCGCGCGGTAGGGGCGCCGCCCATTATTGCGGCCCATGCCGTGTAAAAGGAGCGAGGTCTCATGGTTAAATTCATTGGCGATACCACGTCCGGTTTGCCCGCATCATTCGCAGAAGCACATAGTATCCCCATTATTCCTCAAGTCATCATTTTCGATCAAGTGTCCTATCTGGAGGGTGTCGAGATCACTTACGATGCCTTTATGGAGCGGCTCCAAGTCGCCACGAAGCTGCCTAAGACGGCAGCACCTCCGTCAGAGCTCTTCGCCGAAGCCTTCGAGCGCTTGGCTCAGATTGATGATACGGTCATCTGTGTCCTGCCTTCCGCTCTGGTCAGCGGTACGGTGCGTTCGGCCACCGTGGGCCTGCAGATGGCGCTGGACCGCGGCATGCGACCGCTTGATGTGCGCATCATCGACACGCAGCTCATCGCCGGCCCTGTCGCTACCCTCTTGCGCCTAGGCGTCGCGTGGGCTGAGCAAGGTGAGGGTGCGGACACCATCGAGTCGCGCATCCTCGAGATGAGTCGCCGCTGCAGGATCTACTTCCTCGTGGATACGCTCAAGTACCTTGCGATGGGTGGTCGCATCGGCGGCGCCGCCGCGCTGTTGGGGAGTGTATTGCAGGTGAAACCGGTCCTGACCTTCAGAGAAGGTCAGGTGGATACGTTTGAGAAAGTGCGCACGCACAGGCGTGCCGTGGAACGGCTCAAGCAGCTGGTGATGGAGGAGATCGCGCCGGGCGAGGCAGGATATCTGAGTATGATGCATGCCGCGGCGGATGACCAGGTCACAGAGTTGGCGGCGTATTTCGGCCAAGCGCTGGGCCTGTCCTCGATTCCTGTGCAGTCGGTGCCCCCCGCGGTGGTAACCCATGCCGGCCCCGGCGTTCTAGGGGTGGGCTTTTTCACGGAGTGAGGCATGCAGATCCGACAGATCAACACTCAACGCGCTGCCGATATCCGCAAGTTCGTCCGCTTTCCCTTTGACCTCTATCTATCGTGCGATCAGTGGGTGCCCCCACTGGTCTCGAGCGTCAAGCTCGCGCTGAATCGAGAGCGTCATCCCTTCTACCGACACTCGGATGCTGCGTTTTTCATAGCGGAGAGCCAAGATGGGCCCGTGACCGGTCGTATCGGGGTGATGGATAACCGCCGGTACAATGATTACAATCGCGCGAAGGTCGCCTTCTTCTACTACTTCGATGCGGTCGAGGATGCCGAGGTCGTGCGTGGGCTGATTGAGGCTGCGGGCGCGTGGGCCCGCAGCCGCGGCCTTGAGCTGCTGATGGGGCCTAAGGGCATGTTGCGTGCCGATGCCTACGGGGTGCTCATCGAGGGCTTTGAACACCTGGCGGGCATGGGCATGCCCTACAACTATCCCTACTACGCGCAGCTGTTGGAGGGCGCCGGCTTGGAGAAGGAGGTGGACTACCTCTCGGGGTATATGAGCACCGAAGACCAGCTTCCCGAGCGACTCTTTCGCCTCGTCGGGCGCATCAGGGAGCGCGGCAACTTCTGGGTGAAGTCCTTCAAGAGCAAACGTGAGCTGCGGAGTTGGATC
This sequence comes from Anaerolineae bacterium, assembly GCA_040774145.1. Lineage (GTDB taxonomy): Bacteria > Chloroflexota > Anaerolineae > B4-G1 > SLSP01 > PWVB01. The sequence goes on along the minus strand of JAXGUU010000009.1, from coordinate 3,564 downwards.
CCGGCGCTTCAGCGCGTCAACAATGAGGCGTTCACCCAGGTGTGGGGCTACTATCCCATCGACGAGGCCGAAGTGAATATGATCGGTGATCAGATGTTTCAGATCGCGGATCCGCGTATGATGAAGCTGGTCATGCAGGGTGATGACGTCGTCGGCTTTTGCTTTGTCTTTCCCGACGTCGCTGAGACCCTCAGAGCTATCAAGGGTCGCATGTGGCCGTTCGGATGGGCGCGCCTTCTGATCGCGCTGCGGCGCACCAAGCGGTTGCTCGGCAATGGGGTCGGCCTGTTACCGGAGTGTCAGGGGCTAGGCGCCAGCGCCTTGCTCTACGCCGAACTACACGACACGATACGGGCGCGAGACGCTGATGTCTGTGAGTTCGTCCAGGCTATGGAGACGAATGTCAAGAGCCTCGGCGATATGAATATGCTTGGGGTTCAATGGTACAAACGACACCGTGTCTACCGGCTGGATCTCACGTCGGACTGATAAATCCGAACCGGCGCTGCCCATAACTTCTTGATCCTCTAGGAGGAGCATCATGCCGGAATGTCGTGGAGCTGCTGAGCCTCAGCAGGCTGCGATGGCGGGCGATCGGGTCCCGCGTCTGACCAAGATCATCTATGGGAGTGGCGACTGGGGTGTGGCAGCGTTCAACACCCTGCGTCAGATCTTCTATGCGATCTTCCTGACCGACGTCGTGGGGCTGGATCCCCGTCTGGCTTCCTTTGCGGCGCTGATCGGCGTGATTTGGGACGCGATCAACGACCCCTTGGTCGGTGTGCTGAGCGATAAGCTGCGCACGCGCTGGGGAAGGCGCCGCCCCTTCCTGCTCATCTTTGCGATACCCTACGGCCTCGCGTTCCTCGTTCTCTGGTGGGCTCCCCCGTGGCAGAGCCAGATCCTGCTGATGATCCACGTGATGCTGGCTTACGCACTGAGCGATACCTTTCAGACCCTGGTGGTCGTACCGTTCCATGCCCTGACGCCGGAGATGACCTCGGATTACGATGAGCGTACCTCATTGGCCGGCTACCGGATGTTCTTCAACTTCCTGGCCTCGGTGGCGGGCGGGGTGGTGGCGCCGATGATCGTGGATGCTACCCTGGCGGGTGGGGGCACACAACAGCAGGGGTATCTCCTGGCCTCGGCGATTTTCGGCGCGACCTCGATTGTCCCCTACCTGGCCATCTTCTTTGCTGTGAGGGAAAAGGCGCTTGCCGGTGAGCCCGAACAGGCGGGGCTACAGATGGTCTCCTGGCGGGAGATGGTCAGGCAAGCGTGGGAGAACATCCCCTTCCGCTACGCGACGGCCCTTTATATGCTCAATTGGGTGACCTTTGATCTGGTCGCGGCAGTCCTTCCCTTCTTTCTCACCTACTGGATCGCGCAGGGTGACCTTCTCCTCAAGATGCCCGTGTTGGGCATGCCTATTGCCAGCGCGGTCTTGGGTCTGATCGCGGTGTTGGCCCTTCCCGCATTGCCATTCTGGTCCTGGGCTGCTCAGCGCTTCGGGAAACGGCCGGCCTATATGGCGGCGATCGGTCTCTGGGCGCTGATCCTGATGTCGTTGACCTTCGTCCCGCCGATGCGGATGGGCTTGGTGGTCCTGATGGCGGTGTTGATGAGCCTCAGTTACTCCGCTGCGCACTTGTTACCGGAGGCGATTTTCCCGGACGTGATCGACTGGGATGAGTTGCGCACCGGAGAGCGCCATGAGGGCATCTACTACGGTGCCAAGAACTTCATTCGCAAACTGACCACTGCGATCGCGATCTTCCTGATTTTGCAGGTGTTGGGGTGGCTCGGGTATCAGCAGCCTCCTGCCGGCGCTACCTTCTTCCAGCAGCCGGAGGCGGCTGTGCTTGGTATCCGCATTTTGATCGGCCCGGTGGCGGCGGTGCTGCTGCTCGCGCTTCTGGTGGTGACGTGGTTCTACCCGCTCGATCGCGCTCGGCACGCGCGTGTCCGGCGTCTGTTGGCACGCCGGCAGAGCCGGGTTGGGTTGGCTCAGCGGGTGGCGGAATGAGCGAGCCTGTCGACCGCCTCGTGGCCCCGGAGTCTGGCTCCCGTACGAGCTATCGCAACGCGCGCGCGTATGATTTCTGTCCGGGTTGCAGCCATCACCTGGTCCTGGATGCCCTGGATCGGGCGCTGGTCCGTTTGCAGTGGGACCCGACGGAGATTGTGATCGTCAGCGACATCGGCTGTGTCGGTCTCTCGGATCAGTACTTCGTTACCAGTGCCTTCCATGGTCTGCACGGACGCAGTCTCACCTACGCGACAGGCATCAAGCTTGCCCGCCCCGGCCTTCACGTGATCAACCTGATCGGTGATGGAGGATGCGGCATCGGATGCGCGCATCTTGTCAGCGCCGCCCGGCGCAACATCGGGGTCACCACCCTGGTCTGCAACAACCTGAACTTCGGCATGACGGGCGGAGAACACAGCGTCACGACGCCGCAACAGCAGAGGACCACGACGACCCCCTGGGGTAACACCGAGCGACCTCTCGATATCGTTCAGACCGTTGTCGCCAATGGCGCGACCTTCGCGTGGCGTGGGACGGCGTTTGAGCCCGATCTGGACCGACAGATCGAGGCGGCGCTGACTCACGACGGCTTCGCGCTCCTGGACATTTGGGAGCTCTGCGTGGCCTACTACGCTTCGGTGAACAAGATGTCGCCCAAGGCTCTTGGGGCGACGATGGAGTCGTTGGGCTTCACGCGCGGCGTCCACAGGAGCAGCGATCCGCGAGTTGAGGGGGCTAAGGCGCTCCGTGAGGCCTGGGCCTCGTGGCAGGACGGGGGCGATGCGGGTCCCGAACGCCTGGACGTCGCGTTTGTCAGCCCGCTGAGCCACCCGCTCCATGTGATGATCGCCGGCGCCGCCGGGGGGCACGTCCGCACCGCTGGGCGGTTAGTCAGTACCGCCGCCGCGCTTTCAGGCCTCTGGACGGCACAGCGGGATGACTATCCTGTGACCGTACGGTCGGGTCATAGCATCAGCGAGGTGATCATCGCACCTGAGGCGGCGCCGTATGTGGGAGAAACGCGCCCGAACGTGCTCTTTGTGCTCGCGGCGGAAGGGCTTCGGAAGGCTGTCGGTGCCATCGGGCAGATGGAGGACACGGACTGGATCTTCGTCGTTCCCGAGTTGCTCGATCAGGTGGCGGCGCACGTCGCGAGCGCCACGGTGGCGCCGCAGCTCCGCGTGCTCGATCTGGGAGCGCTCAAGAATATCGCCAGACCAGGTCGGGGACTGGCTGCCGTCGCTGTGGGGTTAGTCTATCTGGAGATTCTCGCGCCGGCGTCCCTGTTCGAGGGGGCCGGCAAGCTGAGCGCCGCTTATGCGCGGGTAAATCAGGAGGCCGTGCGAACGGCCTTGGAAGCGATGGACGACGTGATCGGGGTCGCGGCGCCGGGGATTCCGCAGTAAGTCAGAGGGGTAGAAGCCAACCCAAGCGCTAGCGAGAGGACAACCGAAGAAACGACACCTCCTGTAGAGTGGAGGCAGCAAGCAAAACCACTCACAAACAAGGAGGTGTCGTGTGTGTAGTATAGC